>DATDHA010000034.1:0-12535 GCA_036521815.1 Alphaproteobacteria bacterium
GAGCCGCGGAAGAAGTTATGGTCGTTGCGCCGGTACTGCAGCTCGACGAGCTGCTTCAAGAAGAGGTTCCGGTTGAACGCCTGGCCCGCGCGCAAGGCGATCGCCATCTCCGAATAGGTCTCGACCGCACCGATGCCATAGATGCAGGAAACCGACGCCACGATCACCACGTCGTCCCGTTCGAGCAGTGCGCGCGTCGCCGAGTGGCGCATGCGGTCGATCTGCTCGTTGATCGTGGCTTCCTTCTCGATATAGGTGTCCGAGCGCGGCACATACGCCTCGGGCTGGTAATAGTCGTAGTAGGAGACGAAATACTCGACCGCACCCTCGGGGAAGAAGCCCTTCATCTCGCCATAGAGTTGGGCGGCGAGCGTCTTGTTGGGGGCGAGGATGAGGGTCGGGCGCTGCACATTCTGGATGACGTGCGCCATGGTGAAGGTCTTGCCCGAGCCCGTGACGCCGAGCAGCACCTGATCGCGCTCGCCGGCGCGCAAGCCCTGGGTGAGGGCTGCGATCGCCTGGGGCTGGTCGCCCGCGGGCTCATAGTCCGACTTGATGTGGAGCGGCTTCGAGGCGGCGAACCGCTCGTGACGAAGGGGCGGCCCCGCCAGGCGCTCATAGGTGGCGATTTCGTTCATGGCTCCATTATATGAGGCGGAGAACGCGAAGGGCGAGGGGCGGGAGCGCGCGAAGGCCCGACCCTGAAGCTGCGGCAATGACGAGGAGTGGGGCGGAAGCGAAGCGCTGCCACAGGTACCGGCGGTTCCCATGGCGTCGGGTTATAATATTCGTTTTATATAATATTAAATAATCGTGACATAAACATCAAACCGGTAACGAAATTGGACTCGCAATTTATAACAGGAGAATTCTATTTACATGCGAATATTAAATTAAAATACCAATAATACATCGAAATCGGCTTGATCGTTCAAGGCGACTTTGCTATCGATGTGAATACAGGTTTGCGCCGGCCGTGATCGTGGTCGGCTGGAACGTCGCAGAACCAAGCAAAGGAGTATGCCATGGCCACTGAGAGGAAAGAGGACGTTGCCATTGTGCGTGAGCTGACCCTGGACGAGCTCGCGGAAGTCAGCGGCGGCGGTGGAAAAGAAACGATCATTGGCGCCGGAGTCTGGCTTTCGGATAATGTCTTCAAGCCCATCGGCCAATTTAGTTTGGTCAAATTTTTTGAAAACTTGCTGTCGGGCTGATGACGGTAACGGACAGCCGCTGACGAGCAAGTCGCTCGATCGCGTGTGAAAGGGCATAAATCACAGCCTGCGAACGCGGCGGGCGCGTAGAAAGCCATTGACAGCCGGAAAACACCGCGAAGATTGCCGCGATCATCGGCGCTTCGCGGTGCTCGTTTTAAGGGTCCCTTCGCTTCGCCGGTCATGGGATGGCAAGGGGATTTTCCTCTGCCATAATCCGGGCGATGACAAACCACATTCAGATCGAAACCGTCGAAATGCACACGGGCGGGGAGCCGGTGCGCATCGTGGCCAAGGGTTATCCGCCGATCGAGGGCCGGACCATCCTCGAGAAGCGCCGCTATGTGCGCGAAAACCTCGATCATATCAGGCGCATGCTTATGTTCGAGCCGCGCGGGCATTACGACATGTATGGCGTGATCCCGGTCGAGCCGGACCTGCCCGAGGCCGACATGGCAGTACTCTTCATGCACAATGAGGGCTACTCCACCATGTGCGGGCACGCGACGATTGCGCTCGGCCGCTACGCGGTCGACCGCCGCATCGTGGCGCCGAGCGTCCCCGAGACCGAGGTCAGGCTTCAATGCCCGTGTGGCCTCGTGCGCGTGCGGGTCGAGGTCGAGGAGGGACCGGCCGGCCCGATCACGGGTGCGGTCGTCTTCGAAAGTGTGCCGGCCTACGCCTTCGCCCTCGGCGTCGCGGTGGACGTGCCCGGTCATGGGCCGGTCGAGGTCGATATCGGCTATGGCGGCGCCTATTACGCGCTCGTGCCGGCGCGCGTCTTCGGCCTCTCGGTGCGCGGCTCACGGGTCGCCGATCTCGCGGACGCAGCGGATCGGGTGACCCAGGCCGCAAAGGCCCAGATCAAGCTCGACCATCCAAGCGATCCCGATCTTGCGTTTCTCTATGGCACTATCCTGACCGACGGCCGCGATGCCCACGAGGAAGCGCCAACCGCAAATGTCTGCGTCTTCGCCGAGCGCGAGGTCGACCGCAGCCCGACGGGGAGCGGAGTCACTGCGCGCATCGCCGTTCAAGCGGCACGCGGCCAGATCGGGCTCGGGCAAATGCGGAAATTCGAAAGTGTTACAGGTGCGATCTTCACCGGCAAGGCCGTGCGCGCCACCAAGGCCGGCAGGCACGATGCCGTCATCGTCGAGGTCGGCGGCCGCGCCCATTATACCGGCGCCTCGCACTACACGGTCGAGCCGGACGACCTCCTCGGCGGGGGATTTCTCCTCAGATAAAGTCGCGAATCGTCGCCGTGTCGCTAAACCTCCGCGTGTGCTATGACAACGCCGCGTGGCGGATCCTGCCGCCCATCGAGCCGGAGTTCGTGTCTTGTGGCCACCTTTGCTCCAGTCGCGCCTGCTGCGCGTGAAGAACACGCGCTTCGGCCCCCTGATGTACAATTTGAACGATCTCTATATCGGCCGCTCGCTCGATCTCTATGGCGAATATTGCATCCACGAAGCGCGCATCGCCATGGACCTGCTGAGGCCCGGCATGACGGCCGTGGCTGTGGGCGCCAATATCGGCGCACTCACCGTTCCGATGGCGCAAGCCGTGGGTGCTGCCGGCAGGGCGATTGCGATCGAGGCGCAACGCGGCACCTTTCACATGCTCTGCGGCAACATGGCGATGAACGACCTCGCGAACGTGCGCACGATACTGGCCGCCGCAGGTTCGCGCGCGGGTGCGATCTCGGTGCCGCGCCTTATGCTCGACCGGCCGAACAATCTCGGCGCCCTCTCCCTCGTTCCGGACGAGCATGGGGCGATGGACCGGGTGGAGGTGATCACGCTCGATTCCCTGGCACTCGACACCTGTCATTTCATCAAGATCGACGTCGAGGGGATGGAGCGCGAGGTCCTGCTCGGTGCCGCCGACACGATCGGACGCCATCGTCCGTTCCTCTATGTCGAGAACGACCGCAAGGACAAGTCCGAAGCCCTGCTCCGGCATTTGTTCGAGCTTGGCTACCGCGTCTGGTGGCATACCCCGCCCTACTACGATCCGAACAATTTCTACGGCAACGCGACGAACGTGTTCACCAACACGGTCGCGATCAACGTCCTCTGTCTGCCGAAGGAAAGGCCGATGAACGTGGAGGGCATGACCGAGGTGAAGGACCCAAGGGAGCGTCCGGCCCGCGCCACGCAAGGATAGCTTCAATTGTCGCCCCAAAATTGTCGCCCCGAATTGTCGCTAAGAAAATTTTGGCCGAGTTTGCCGCCCGGCAGCTCTTGAACACGGCCGGGCGCTGTCGTAGGGTGCGGTCCCGCGAACATCCGATTTCGATCGCTTGCTGAAAGGACCGTAGCCCCGTGTCTTTCCTCGCTTCGCGACTTGCCCGAATCAAGCCCTCGCCCACGATCGCCGTGACTACCAAGGCGGCCGAGCTCAAGGCGGCCGGGCGCGACGTGATCGGCCTCGGCGCCGGCGAGCCGGATTTCGACACGCCCGAGCACATCAAGGAAGCCGCGGCGAAGGCGATGCGCGAGGGCAAGACGAAATACACGGCCGTCAACGGCATCATCGAGCTTCGGAAGGCGATCAGCGCCAAGTTCAAGCGCGAGAACGGCCTCGACTACACGCCGGACCAGATCACGGTCGGCTGCGGGGGCAAGCAGGTGCTCTATAACGCGATCGTCGCGACGGTCGACGCGGGCGACGAAGTGATCATCCCGGCGCCCTATTGGGTGAGCTATCCCGATATCGTGCTCCTCTGCGAGGGCACCCCCGTCTTCGTGGATTGCCCCGCGACCAACGGCTTCAAGATGAAGCCCGAGGATTTCGAGCGCGCAATCACGCCAAGGACGAAGTGGGTCATCCTCAATTCGCCGAGCAATCCGACGGGGGCCGCCTATACGCGGGCGGAGCTGCGCGCACTCTGCGACGTGCTGCTGCGCCATCCCAACGTCTGGGTGATGACCGACGACATGTACGAGCATCTCGTCTATGACGATTTCAAGTTCACGACCCCGGCCGAGGTCGAGCCCAAGCTCTACGAGCGCACGCTGACGGTGAACGGCCTGTCCAAGGCCTATTGCATGACCGGCTGGCGTGTCGGCTACGCCGGCGGGCCGATCCAACTCGTGAATGCGATCAACAAGGTGCAGTCGCAAAGCTCGACCCACACCTCGTCGATCAGCCAATGGGCGTCGGTCGCCGCCCTGAACGGCCCCCAGGACTTCATCCCGAAGCACAACAAGGTGTTCCAGGAGCGGCGGGACCTCGTCGTCTCGATGCTCAATCAGGCGAAGGGGCTCCACTGCCCGAAACCGGAGGGTGCCTTCTACGTCTATCCGAGTTGTGCGGGGACGATTGGGCGCAAGGCGCCGGACGGCAAGACCCTCAAGACCGACGACGATTTCGTGACCTACCTCCTTGAGTCGGAGGGGGTTGCGGTCGTGCAGGGCAGCGCCTTCGGGCTGGCGCCGCATTTCCGGATCTCCTACGCGACATCAACCTCGGCGCTCGAGGAGGCTTGCCGGCGAATCCAGCGCGCGTGCGGCGCCCTCAACTGAAGTGCCATCGGATAAGATGAATGTCCTCCGTCTTTGATTGCCCTCCCCACTTCGAGGGGGAGGGTTGGGAGGGGGGCGGAAAAATCGTGATGCGCTGCAAGCCCGGACACCAACCCCCCCACCCGGCCCGCTGACGCGTCGCCGACCTCCCTTCATAAATGGGGAGGTGAACTACGGGTCGGCACAGCAAGGAAAACTCGATGAAGATCGCGGTCATGGCAACGGGCGGTGTGGGCGGCTATTTCGGCGCGCGGCTTGCGGCGGGGGGCGAGGACGTGCATTTCATCGCGCGCGGACGCCATCTTGACGCGATTCGCGAGCGTGGCCTGCGGGTCGAAAGTGCGAATGGCGATCTTCGCGTCCATCCGGCCCGCGCAACCGACAAGCCGGGGGATGTCGGTGCCGTCGACATCGTCATCTTCGCCGTCAAATTATGGGACACGGAGGCGGCGGGCGCCCTCTGCAAGCCCCTCCTCGGCCCCGACACCGCAGTCGTCTCGTTCATGAACGGGGTCGACAGCGAGGATCGGCTGATCCCGCTTCTCGGCCGGGATCACGTCATGGGCGGGGTTGCGTACATCGCCTCGACGATCGCCGAGCCGGGCGTCATCAAGCACACAGGCTCGATGGCGCGGATCGCGTTCGGGGAACTCGACGGGAAACGGAGTGCCCGAGGCGAGCGCTTTCTCGCCGCGTGCGTGGCTGCCGGCATCGAGGCAAAACTCTCGGACAATATCGTGCGGGACCTTTGGGGGAAGTTCGCCCTGCTCGCGTCGTTCAGCGGTGTCACCTGTTTGACGCGCAAGCCGATGGGGCCGATCAGGGCCGAACCCGTGACGCGCGAGCTTCTTGTCGAGTCGGTGCGCGAGGTGATCGCACTCTCCGCGGCCAAGCGCGTCGATCTTGGCGCTGACTTTCTCGAAAAGCAGAAGGCCGTCATGGCGAACATGCCGGCCGAGATGAAATCCTCGATGCTCGTCGATCTTGAGCGCGGCAACCGCCTCGAACTCAACTGGCTTTCGGGTGCCGTCGCGCGCATGGGCGACGAGGCGAAGGTGGCGACCCCCATCCACCATTTCATCCAGACGGCCCTGAAGCTTTACGAAATGGGCGCTAGGTAGAACTTCGGTGTCCAAAAGCACTGGAAAACGCGACAAAATCAATAAATCCATGGCCTGATCCGGTTTAATCCGATCGGATCGGGCTATAGTGCCATTTGCCGGTGGCCGCGCGGCGCTGCGGCCATCCCGGACAATCGAGCCGGACCGGTATCGGCCTCGATTCTCCTTGCATCGCGGCTCGCCTATTGAAAACATTAGATTTTGGTAAAACGCGCGGCCTGGACGCGGTGCCGCCTCGTGCGGGCGTTCCGCATAACCCACGAAGAGGTCAGCTAGAGCACACAATCAGGGAGAGCGACCGTGAGCCAGAATGGACCCCGTTGCGTGGCCCTCGTCGGGCCTTATACCAGCGGCAAGACGACGTTGCTCGAAAGCATCCTCGCCGTGACCGGTGCCATACCTCGCAAAGGTTCGGCCAAGGAAGGCAACATGGTCGGCGATTCCGCACCGGAGGCGCGGGCGCGGCAGATGTCGAGCGAGGTCAACGTCGCGAACACCAGCTATCTCGGGGACAAATGGACCATCCTCGACTGTCCCGGCTCGATCGAATTCCTTCAGGAGACGGAAAACGCCTTGATGGTCGCGGACGTCGCCGTCATCGTCGCCGAGCCGCTCCTCGAGCGTGCGCTGGCGATCGCACCGATCCTCAAGTTCCTCGACGATCATCGGATTCCCCACGTCGTGTTCATCAACAAGATGGACACAGCCTCGAGCCGCGTGCGTGACGTCCTCGCAGCGATCCAAGCCGTCTCCGAGCGCCACCTCGTGCTGCGCCAGGTGCCGATCCGCGACGGCGAGACAATCACGGGCTACGTCGATCTGGTGAGCGAGCGCGCCTACAGATACAAGCCGGGTGGTGCTTCCGACCTCGTGCAATTGCCCGAGACCGAGAAGGCGCAGGAGCAGCAAAGGCGACAGGAGCTTCTCGAAACCCTCGCCGATTTCGACGATGCACTCCTCGAACAGCTTCTCGAGGATATGGTCCCCGAAAAGGGTGCTATCTACAAACAGCTCGCCCGCACGGTCCAGGAGGACAAGCTCGTGCCCGTCTTTCTCGGGGCCGCCGAGCGCGATCACGGCGTGCGCCGGCTCCTCAAGGCGCTCCGTCACGAAGCACCCCAGGCCGCGGTCACGGCCGAGCGCCACGGCATCTCACAGCAGGGCGAGGCTTGCGCGCGCGTGTTCAAGACCTACCACATGCCCCATTCAGGCAAATTCTCCGTCGTCCGCGTCTGGCGCGGGGAAATTTCGGACGGCGACATCCTGGGCGGCGAGCGCGTGAGCGGGCTTTTCACGATGCTCGGCCACCAGACGGCGAAGCAGGCGAAAGCGGGGGCGGGCGAAGTGGTCGCTTTCGGGCGCATGGAGAAGGTGCGAACCGGCCAGCTCGTCACACCGTCGGGCAAGCCCGTCGAGGGTGCCGAGGCTTGGCCGGCCCGGCTCAAGCCCCTCTTCGCCTCAGCGCTTCAGGCCGAGAATCGCAATGACGAGGTCAAGCTCACGGCGGCGATACAGAAACTCACCGAGGAGGACCCCTCGCTTTCGTTCGAGCAGACGCAGGACACCCACGAACTCCTCCTATGGGGCCAGGGCGAGATGCACATCCAGATCGCGATCGACCGCCTCAAGGAAAAATTCAAGCTCCAGGTCAAGGCCCGCTCGCCGCAGATTCCCTATAAGGAAACGATCCGCAAGCCGGTCAGCCAACATGCGCGCCACAAGAAGCAGTCGGGCGGGCACGGCCAGTTCGGCGACATCAAGGTCCAGATCCAGCCGCTGCCGCGTGGGGCCGGGTTCACCTTCGTCGACAAGATCGTCGGGGGTGCCGTGCCGCGCCAGTACATCCCGTCGGTCGAACACGGCGTGCGGGACTATCTCGGCCGGGGCCCGCTCGGCTTCGAGGTGGTGGACTTGTCCGTGACGTTGTTCGATGGACAATTTCATTCGGTCGACAGCTCGGACATGGCGTTCCGCATGGCCGCGCGCATGGCGATGAGCGAGGGCATGCCGAAATGCGATCCGGTTCTGCTCGAACCGATCCTCGAAGTGAAGATATCGGCGCCAACGGAGTTCACGGCGAACGTGCAGCGGCTCATCACCGACCGGCGCGGCCAGATCCTCGCCTTCAACACGAAGGAAAGTTGGAAAGGTTGGGACGAGACGACCGCCTACATCCCGCAATCGGAAATTCGCGATATGATCATCGAGTTGCGGTCGCTCTCCTACGGTGTTGGCACATTCGAATGGACGGCACACCATCTTCAGGAGCTCATCGGGCGCGAAGCCGAGCACGTCATTCAGCAGCGCCAATCCACGATGCAACAGGGTGCCGAACGTTGAGGACTGAGTGGGCGACTCCGTGAGAATTACGCCCGGGTTCTGTGCCGTCCGATGATGCTTTAAAGTTTGATGAGATTAGATTGATGAATTTCTTCGTTTACCCCTCTCCCCCCGGGGGCGGAGAGGCAGGGTGAGGTGGGGGATTCCAGGATGTCTATCGAGTAAGCGGCGACACCACCTCTCCCAACCTCTCCCCCACTTCGTGGCGGAGAGGGGTGCTACTTGCCTGTTGCAAAAGGCGTGACCTCCGTGGCTCAAAGCAGACATGTTCAACCCCGGTGTCATCGCGCTCTAGCAAAGCCGGTAGCTGCGCACATCGGCGCGGGCGGCGCACCTTAACCGACCTTGAGTTCCTTGCGCGCCAGTGCGGCACCCGCGGCAAGTGCCTGGAGCTTGCCGCGCGCCACGTCGCGCGGAAGCGGGGCCATCCCGCAATTGGTGCACGGGACGATGCGCTCGAGCGGCACGTATTCGCTCGCGCGCTTGATCAGGTTCGCGACGTCCTCCGGCCGCTCGACCGTATGGCTCGCCACATCGATCACGCCGACCATCACGTCCTTGCCCTTGAGAAGCCCGAGGAGAGAAAGCGGCACGTGCGAGGCGGCGCATTCGAGCGAGACCTGGTCGACCGTGCTTTTCGCAAGTGCCGGGAAGAATTCCTCGTACTGACGCCATTCGGAACCGAGGGTCTTCTTCCACTCGTCGTTCGCCTTGATGCCGTAACCGTAGCAGATATGGACCGCCGTCTTGATCTTGAGGCCCTGGATCGCACGCTCGAGCGTTGCAACGCCCCACTCGAGCGCGTCATGGGGGTAGGCGTTGAAGGCCGGCTCGTCGAGCTGCAAGACGTCGACGCCCGCCGCCTCGAGCTCCTTCGCCTCCTCATTGATGATGCGGGCGAACTCGGCAGCGAGCTTGCGCCGGTCGTTGTAGTGGGCGTCTGCAAGCGTATCGACGATCGTCATCGGCCCCGGGATGGTGAATTTGAGCTTGCGCGCGGTGTAGCCTCGGGTGAAACGCACCTCTTCGCCGTGCACCGAGCGCTTTCGCGCGATCGGCCCCACGACAACAGGACAATTCGCTTCATAGCGATTGTCGCGGATTCCGATGCGGCGCTTGTGCTCGAAGTCGATTCCGTCGATATGCTCGAGAAAGCCATGCACGAAGTGCTGACGGAACTGCTCGCCGTCGGTCACGATATCGACGCCGGCGGTCTCTTCCTCCTTGAGCCACAGAAGGGTTGCGTCACGTTTGGCCTGTTCGAGCTCGGCTCCCTTCCAGCGCCATTGCGGCCAAAGCTTCTCGGTCTCGGCAAGCCAGTGGGGCTTCGGCAGGCTGCCGGCGATCGTCGTCTCGAGCATCTGATCCTCCCTGATTTTGGCGCGGCTTTCCGCGCTCCTCGATTTGCTCAATCCATCGCCCGGCCGTGCTCCGCATCGTCGCGCGTATTGCCGGGATTTTGCGGTTCATTCAGTGCTGAGCGACCGGCGGATGCGCGCCGCTCGACGGCAGCGGGCGGCCTCAGGCATTCAATCGGTTACCCATGAGATGCGCAAAAGGTTGGTAGCCCCTGGTGTGCCGAAGGGCATGCCGGCGGTCGTGACCAGCCGGTCGCCCGTGCTTGCGATACCTTCCTGGCGCGCGTGAAAGCTCGCATGCTCGACCATTTCGCTCATGCTGCGCACGTCCTCGGTGTTGACGCAGTGGGTACCCCAGGCGAGCGCCAGGCGGCGCGCGGTCTCGATCTTAGGCGTGAGGCAAAGGATGGGCACATCCGGGCGCTCGCGCGCGGCGCGCAGCGCTGTCGAGCCGGATGTCGTATAGGTGACGATCGCGGCGGCGGAGATCGTCATGGCGACCTGCCGGGCCGCCGCCGTGATCGCGTCCGCCGGGGTCGCCTCGGGGTCCGGGTGTTCGGCGTCCATGATGCGGCGGTAGCGTGGATCCCGCTCAACGCGGCTCACGATCCGGTCCATCATCGTGACCGCCTCGACCGGGAATTTCCCGCTCGCCGTTTCGGCAGAGAGCATCACGGCATCCGCACCCTCATAGACCGCGGTCGCGACGTCCGACGCCTCGGCCCGCGTTGGCGTGGGCGCATAGATCATCGATTCGAGCATCTGAGTTGCGATGATGACGGGCCGGCCGGCGAAGCGGCAGACGCGCACGATCTGACGCTGGAGCGACGGCACATCCTCGGGCGGCAGCTCGACGCCGAGATCGCCGCGTGCGACCATCACCGCATCGACAAGCTCGACGATCTCCTCGAGCCGCTCGATCGCCGCCGGCTTTTCGAGCTTCGCCATCACGCCCGCGCGTCCTGCAACCAGGCGGCGGGCGTCGGCAATGTCCTCCGGTCGCTGGACGAAACTCAAGCCGACCCAATCGACGCCGAGGTCGAGTCCGTATTGAAGATCGGAGCGGTCCTTTTCGGTGAGGGCCGAGATCGGCAGCACAACACCTGGCACATTGACGCCCTTGCGGTCGGAAAGTTCGCCGCCATCGATCACCTCGCAGTCGGCGAAGGCGGGGCCGCAATGAACAACCCGCAAGCGCATCTTGCCGTCGTCGAGAAGAAGATCGGCGCCGGGCTCGATCACGGCGAAAATCTCCGGATGCGGCAAGGATGCGCGCAGCGCATTGCCGATGTCGGGCGCCAAGTCGAGCCGGAAGCGCATTCCCTGCTCAAGGGTTACTTTTCCGCCTTCAAGGCGACCGATGCGGAGCTTCGGTCCCTGGAGGTCCATGAGCACGCCGATCGGCCGGCCGGACTCCTGCTCGAGCCGGCGGATATGACCGAAGCGTTCCTTGTGATCGGCTTGACTGCCGTGGCTGAAGTTCAGGCGGAAGACGTCCGCACCTGCTTCGAAGAGCGCGCGAACGTCCCCGTAGCTCGAACTCGAAGGCCCGAGGGTCGCGACGATCTTGGCCTTGCGTTTGCGGCGCATGGAGGAATCTTAGCCGGCTGAGCGGCTCCCGTCGATGAGGATCGCGCGGAAATCGTTCACGTTCGTATGTGTCGCTCCCGTGACGATGAGGTCGTCAAGCGACGCAAAAAAGCTATAAGCGTCGTTCTGCTCCAAGAGGGTGCTTGCATCGAGGCCGAGGCGTGCAGCGCGGCTGAGCGTGTCGGGCGTGACGACGGCACCCGCATTGTCCTCCGTCCCGTCCATGCCGTCGGTGCCGCCCGCGAGGGCGTGAATGCGCGCGTGGCCGCCGAGTGCTAAGGCGAAGGCGAGCAGGAATTCGGTATTGCGCCCACCCTTGCCCTTGCCGCGCACGGTCACTGTCGTCTCGCCGCCTGAGAGGAGCACGCATGATGGGGTTGCGGGCTGCCCCCGCTCGGCCGCCTGGCGTGCAATGGCGGCGAAGGCGCGCGCCACCTCGCGCGCCTCGCCCTCGATCGAATCGCTTAGGATGAGCGGGAAGACCCCGGCCTCGCGCGCGCGTGCGGCCGCCGCTTCGAGCGAGGTCTGCGGCGCTGCAACGAGCCGGTAGCGCGCGCGCGCAAGGTGCCGGTCGCCGGGCTTTGGCGTTTCCGCCTCAGGGCCCGCCGCAAGACGCCGCGCGACGGCGGGCGACGGCTCGATTCCGTACTTCGCAAGGATCGCGCGCGCATCGGCGAAGGTGGTCGGGTCGGGCACGGTCGGGCCGGAGCCGATCACGCTCGGCTCGTCCCCCGGCACGTCGGAGATAGCGAGGGTCAGCACCTGCGCATCTCCGCATGCGGCGGCAAGTCGCCCACCCTTGATCGCCGAGAGATGTTTGCGCACGCAATTGATCTCATGGATCGAAGCGCCCGAGCGCAGCAATGCGCGATTGACCTCCTGCTTGTCTGCGAGGGTCAGGCCAGGTGCGGGAAGTGTCAGGATCGCGGATGCGCCTCCGGACATGAGGCAGAGAACGAGATCGTCGGGGCCGAGCCCTTTCACGCGCTCGAGCATCCGTCTTGCCGCCGCCTCGCCCGCCGCGTCGGGTACGGGGTGGGATCCTTCGGCGACCTCGATATGGCGGGTGGGGAGCTTCTGGCCGTGGCGCGTGACGACGAGGCCTTCGAGCGGGCCCCGCCAATGGTCTTCGACCGCCAGCGCCATCGCGGCCGCCGCCTTTCCCGCACCGACGACGACCGTTCGGCCCTTCGGCGGGTCGGGAAGATAGGGAGGTACGCAAAGGGCCGGCTGTGCCGCCGCGATGGCCGCGTCGAAGAGCGCGCGGAGAAACGCGCGCGGGCCCTCCCGGCTCGCGCTCAAGGTTTTTTCGCGACCTCGTGGCTGGCGAGAGTTTCGAGGGCGCGCACCATCGCCGAATGATCCCAGCCCTTTCCGCCCAT
>DATDHA010000035.1:0-4802 GCA_036521815.1 Alphaproteobacteria bacterium
ACCATCGGGTCCATGCCTTCGACCGGCACGCCGAATACCTGGCTCGCGGTGAGCGCGTGGATGTCGACGCCCTCCTTGAAGGCGCGTTCGAGTGCTTCGATGTTCGCCACATGGGCGAGCAGGCGGAGTTCGATCTGGGAATAGTCGAGCGAGACGAGCTTGTTGCCCTTGTCGGCCACGAACGCGCGGCGGATGCGCCGGCCTTCTTCCGTCCGCACAGGAATGTTCTGGAGATTGGGCTCGGTCGACGAGAGCCGCCCGGTCGAGGCGATCGCCATGCCATAGGACGTGTGCACGCGTCCGGTCCTTGGGTTGATCTCCTCGACGAGCGCGTCCGCGTACGTACTTTTGAGCTTTTGGAGCTGGCGCCAGTCGAGCACGCGCGCCGGCAGATCGTGGCCTTGCGCCGCGAGGTCCTCGAGTACGTCTGCGTCGGTGACATAGGCGCCGGTCTTGCCCTTCTTCCCACCTGCGATGCTCATCTTGTCGAAGAGGATTTCGCCGAGCTGTTTTGGCGAGCCGACGTTGAACGTCTCGCCCGCGAGCTCATGGATTTCTTTCTCGAGATCGCCGAGCCGCCGTGAAAAATCTTCCGAGAGACGGCGCAACTCGTCGACATCGACCTTAATGCCCTCGGCTTCCATGCCCACGAGCACGGGGACGAGCGGGCGCTCGATCGTCTCGTAAACGGTCAGAAGCCGATCGGCCACGAGTTGCGGCTTCAGCACGCCATGGAGCCGCAGGGTCACGTCGGCGTCCTCGGCGGCATATTCGCACGCCTTGTCGAGCGGAACCTCGGCGAAGCCGATCTGGTTTTTCCCGCTGCCCGTCACGTCCTTGTATTTGATCGTGTCGTGATCGAGGTGGAGCTTTGCAAGTTCGTCCATTCCATGACCGTGGAGCCCGGCCGCGACCACATAGGACAACAGCATCGTGTCGTCGATCGGCGCAATCCCGACGCCGTATTGGCGGAGCACCACCATGTCGTACTTGATGTTGTGGCCGATTTTGAGAACGGTCGGATCTTCGAGAAGCGGCTTGATCGCTTGCAGCACAAGATCTCGCTTCAACTGATTGGGTACCTCGGCCTTGTCGGCGGCCTTGCCGCCGTCACCGAGATCGAACATCCCCTGACGCAAGGGCGCGCGATGGCCGACCGGCACGTAGCACGCCTTGCCCGACTCGACCGATAGGGAAAGGCCAACGAGGTCGGCCGCATTGGCCCGGAGCGAAGTGGTTTCGGTGTCGAATGCGACAACACCGGCCGCCCGTGCGCGCGCAATCCACGCTTCGAGTGCCGCCATGGTCTGCACGAGCTCGTAAGCATGCCCGCGAGGTGCCGCTGGCTCCGCCGCCTTAGCCCGTTCCGGCTCGGACGCTGCCTTCGCGCGAGCATGCTCGGCGGGCTTCGCCTCGCCTGCCTTCGCCGCAGCACCCGCCATGGCACTCGACGCATTCTCGACCCGCGCGAGGAGCGAGCGGAACGCCTGCGCCTTGAGGAAGGTCACGAGCTTATCGTGGTCGGGTGCTCGCATCGTGAGCTGCTCGAGCGGGACGTCGAGCGGCACGTCGTTCTTGAGCTCGACGAGACGGCGGGAGATCCGTGCCTGCTCGGCGAATTGCTGCAGGGATTCGCGCCGCTTCGGCTGCTTGATCTCGCCCGCGCGCGCAAGCAGCGTCTCGAGGTCGCCATATTCGGCGATGAGCTGTGCGGCGGTCTTCACGCCGATTCCGGGGACGCCGGGCACGTTGTCGGTCGAATCCCCGGCGAGTGCCTGCACGTCCACGACCTTCTCCGGAGGTACGCCGAATTTCTCCTGAACCTCGCTCGGCCCGATCGGCTTCTGCTTGATCGGATCGAGCATCTCGATCCCATCGCTCACGAGCTGCATCAGATCCTTGTCGGAAGAGACAATGGTGACCTTCGCACCCGCTTGGCGCGCGAGTCTCGCGTAGGTCGCGATCAAATCGTCGGCCTCATAGCCCTGCTGGTCGATCGACGGAAGATTGAAGGCGCGTGTCGCCTCGCGCACCAACGGAAATTGCGGGATCAGCTCTTCCGGCGTCTCGGGACGGTTTGCCTTGTATTGGGGATAGATTGCGTTCCGGAACGTCTCGCGCCCGGCATCGAAGATGACAGCGATGCAATCCGCGTCCGTGTCGTTGAGCAGCTTCATGAGCATGTTGGTGAAGCCGTAGACCGCGTTGACGGGCGTGCCGTCCTGGCGTGTCATGGGTGGAAGTGCGTGATAGGCGCGGAAAATGTAGCCCGAGCCGTCGACCAGATAAACATGGCGGGGCTTGAATTCGGCGGCGGGTTTTCTCGAGGCGTTCACCTGGCGAAGATGCCGGAACCGGCCGCGGGAGTCGAGGGGCTTAGCCTAGGGGTTGAGAGGTCAATGCGCGTCGCGAGGCTTGACGCCGTTCTTCAGTTTGAAGAGGCGGTCGCAATAGGGGCACACGACCTCCCGCTTGTCGCCCATGTTAAGGAACACGCGCGGATGGCCCAAGGCCCCCTCCCCGCCATCGCAGGAGACCTCGGTCGTCTCGACCTCGATGACCTCGGGGGCCGCGCGCGCCTCAACCATGCGTCCTGTCCTCGTTCCGGGAAGCCGTTCGGCAGCGCTACACCGTTGCCATTGCCGCGAGCGGATGATACCCATTGCTCGCCGACATTCAACCGCAAGATTGGGTCTCGTTCGGCCCGGGCAGGATTCGGCCGAGTTTCGGCCTAATTTCGGCAATGTCCGGACCTGACGCGTTGCCAACATGAACCTTTGGGTCGCACCCGCCCCGACCATGGCTGCCCCCGCCGCATCGCCGACCAAGACCCAGCCGCTTCCGGATTTCGCGATCGAGGCCGAAGGCCTCGACAAGGTTTATGGCGCCATCGCGCGCGGCGGCGGCAGGGGCTCGACGGTGCAAGCACTCAGGGATGTGAGCCTCAAGATCCCACGCGGCTCCCTTTTCGGACTTCTGGGACCGAACGGTGCTGGCAAATCCACCTTCATCAACATCCTGGCGGGCCTCGTCGTCAAAACCGCGGGTGAAGTGCGCATATGGGGTATCGATATCGACAACGAGCCGCGGAACGCCCGTGCTGCGATTGGCGTGGTGCCCCAGGAGCTCAATCTCGACGCTTTTTTCACCCCGCGGGAGCTGCTCGACCTCCATGGCGGGCTCTACGGCATCCCCGCCGCCGAGCGGCGGACCGACGAAGTGCTGGAGATGGTCGGGCTCCTCGACAAGGCCGATGCCTATGCGCGCACGCTTTCGGGCGGCATGCGCCGGCGGCTCATGGTGGCGAAGGCCATGGTCCACAGCCCGCCCATCCTCGTGCTTGACGAGCCGACCGCGGGCGTGGATGTCGAGCTTCGCCAGCAACTCTGGTCGCACGTCCAGGAACTCAACCGCCAAGGTACGACGATCCTGCTCACCACGCATTACCTCGAGGAGGCGGAGCAGCTCTGCGATCGAATCGCCATCATCAACCATGGCCGCGTGATTGCGTGCGATGCCAAAGACGCGCTCATCCGGCAACTCGACCGCAAGGAGCTCTCGGTCATTCTGACCCAGGATCTCGCCGCGCTGCCACCGGCGTTGGCCGCCTTCAACGTCGAACTCATCGGCGCCCGCCGCCTTGTCTTCCATTATCGGCCGAGCGAAACGCGCATTCGCGACATCCTCACCGGATTGCGCGACGCGGGCCTCGGCATCGCCGACCTCACGACGACGGAGGGGGATCTCGAGGACCTCTTCCTCGAAATCACGCGCGAGCGCCCGCCGACTGGCAAGATCGGCACCTTGCAACGCGGATGAAATAGCCGCGACGCCTCTGGATTCACCCCCGCCGAGGCGGCCCGCGCGAGCTGGCGACGATATTCCGCCAGCGCCAACCGATGCGTCGAAAACGGCACCTACGGCCGGCGTCGTCGGCGTGCACGTCAAAACGTGATCGAGTGGTGCACGTCGGCGCCATCCACGGCGAGCATTCCCGCGTCCGGTGCGCCGTCGAGCAAGCACATCCACAGCGCGGGGAAAAAAAGGCAGCAAAGCTAAAGAATCACCCAAGAAATGCCTCAATGTAGGCATTTACACCGCAGCCGGAAGAAGCAGCGAAGCTTCTGAACGTGAACGGTCCTAGCGCGCGGCGCGCGAACCGCCCACGACCGTGACACGCCCAAGCAACTCGCCGCCGAGATGCCGGCATCGCTGGCCTGCTTAGAGATGGTTTCATTGATTGTAAAAAGATTATTGTACACAATCATATTTTACGAAAAATGCACGACCTCAACTTCTACCTCGAACACGCGCTGAGCCGCATGGCGACCGGCGTCCGCCTGGCCCCGATCCGGGATGATGCCTTTGCACTTCACGAGCCGGACGGCACCGTGACGATCATCCAAGGCGCGCGCACGGCCGTCTATGAATATCTCGCGGCGTGCAGGCGCGTCCTCGATCGATGACCGCCGACGACCTCAAGGCTTGGCGCGCGAGCCTCGAGCTCTCCCAGCGCGAGGCGGCGATGGCGCTCGGGATCACGACCCGCGCTTACCAGCACCTCGAATCCGGCGAGCGCCAGGTCTCGACCGCGATCTGCCTTGCGTGCCAGTGGATCGCTTACCAACCCAAGTGACCGCGCTGTCCGGCCGTGCTATGCCGCCAAGTCGGCGATAGCCCCAAAAGGAAGCGAGGCGATGAACCCTAACTTGTTGTGGACTGGCGCCGCGATTGTGGTCGCTTGTCTGGCTTACCGGTATTTACCGAGTGGCTGGACGCGCAACAGGCGCCTAGTGTGGTGG
>DATDHA010000036.1:0-6521 GCA_036521815.1 Alphaproteobacteria bacterium
GCCCGGACACGAGACGGTCAGGAGAGTTGTCGATATGCAAAATCCACCACGCAAGGGAGAACCGACGGCCATGCCAGCCGAGAGCAAAAAATTGATCGTGGGCCGCGACATCTCGTTGAACGGAAAGATCGCGTCTTGCGATCGGCTTATTGTCGAAGGCAAGGTGGAGGCCGAGTTGCAGGACTGCCATACGATCGAGATCGCGGAATCCGGCACGTTCAAGGGCGCCGCCGAGATCGAGAGTGCCGAGGTTTCCGGCCGGTACGAGGGATCGCTTACGGTTCGCGACAGCCTTCTTGTCCGCAGCACCGGCCACGTCGGTGGCACCATCCGCTATGGCCGCATCGAAATCGAACGAGGCGGCGAGATCAACGGCGATGTGAAGAGCCTTGGCACGAAGAGCGAAAAGCCCACCCAACGCGACGCGACCGCCGCGACGATGCCAATGGGTGCTGCCGCCGGGATCGGTGCCGAAAGTCGGAGTGTGGGAAAAGGTTGAGCTGCGGTCTTATCGTCCCGGCCGCGGCATAGTCTTGGCCACGGCTCGTAGCTGCTCCACTCGTCGACGTCGCAGCGACTGCGCAAGGGCTCTGCTGCGGCGTCGCGGGGGAGGGGTAATTGCATCTCGTCAGGGGGAAGCCGGTGCGGCCTACCGAACATTAAAAATAATGAATGTACAATAATCGTGATTCCGCTCGAATTTTGCTGCTGCCAGCTTCGGCAACGGCTCAATAACCTATTGCAATATAAAGGTTTCCTCTCCAGCTTCTGAAAATTGTAAATTTTTGCGGCGGGGCTATTTGCAGCGGCTGAAAATCCGGGCAAATTGCCGCGCGCGGCAAGAGCCGTTTCGCCGAGCGGCACGCGCCGCGCGGTCACGGCGGAATAGCACAGCACGGTTCAAATGCGCGGGTGGGAAGTTCGCGATGTTCAATAGCCGATTGGATGCGATGCGGGACAGCCCGTTCCGCCGTTTGGCAGCCCTCCTGTCCGACTCAACGCCACGAAGCAACATAAGTCCGATAGACCTATCGGTTGGTGAGCCGCAAAATCAGCCGCCGGCTTTCATCAGGCTTATCATCGATGCCCGCGCGAATACCTGGAACCGCTATCCGTCGATTTCCGGCACGCCAGAGCTTCGCAAGGCCTGCGCAGACTGGCTCATTCGCCGCTACCGCCTGCCGGCCGCCATGATCGACCCGGAAACCATGATCATGCCCTGCTCCGGCACGCGCGAGGGCCTCTATATGGCGGCCATGCTCGCGATCACCCCGACGGAAGCGGGTGCGGCGATGCCGCTCGCATTCCTGCCGAACCCTTTCTACCAAGTCTATGTGGCCGCAGCCACGCTCGCGGGCGCCGAGCCCGTCTTCATGCCGGCCACCCGCGAGACGGGATTTCTCCCCGATCTCGATGCGCTCGATCCGAAGGCGCTCGACCGCGCGCAGCTCATGTACATCTGCTCGCCCGCCAACCCGCAAGGTGCGGTCGCCGATCTCGATTACCTCAAGCGCGCCATAACACTCGCGCGCCGTCACGATTTTCTTTTGGTGATGGACGAGTGTTACGCAGAGATTTACAACACCGACACACCGCCGGCAGGTGCCTTGGAAGCTGCGGCCGCCCTCGGCGGCTCGCTCCAAAATCTCCTGGTGTTCCATACGCTCCCCAAGCGCTCGAGCGCTCCAGGGCTGCGCTCCGGGTTTTGCGTCGGATCGTCCCAGGCGATCGCACTCCTCTTCAGGCTCCGGAGCTACAGCTGTGCCGCCTCGCCGGTTGCGGTCATGGATGCGGCGACGGCCCTTTGGCAGGATGACAGCCACGTCGTCGAAACGCGCGCGCTCTATCGCGCCAAGTACGATATCGCCGAGCGGATTCTGAACGGGCGATTTGGATTCTACCGCCCGGCGGGCGGGTTCTATTTGTGGCTCGACGTCGGCAACGGCGAGGCCGCGACGAAACGTCTTTGGATCGAAGCCGGGATCAAGGCATTGCCCGGCGCCTACCTCACGCGCGCCCGTCCCGATGGCTCGAATGCAAGCGAGCGATATATTCGCCTGGCACTCGTGAGCACCATCGAAGACACGGAAGACGCGCTCACCCGTGTTGCTCGAACCCTGTGACAGGTCAAGATGACGATGAACCAAAATAACACGGCGGCGCCAACGACGTTGCCCCCGGGATCGCAGTGGTTGCCGATTCCGAAGGCGCTCGAGCTGGCCGAACAGCGCCGTCAGGAGGGCGATCTCGCCGCGGCTGAGACTTTGTGCCGCCAAATCCTGCGTGCCCAGCCGCAGCAATCCGAAGCGCTCCACCTTCTCGGGATCATCGCGCACCAGGTCGGCAACTTCCCGGTTGCGATCGAATTCATGCGCCAAGCCGTCGCGCTGAATGGCAGTGTGGCACTCTTTCACTGCAATCTCGGCGAGCTTTACCGCTTGAATGGGATGCCGAACGAGGCGATAGCTTCCGCGGAGCGCGCGCTGGCGCTCAATCCAAAATACCCGCAGGCGCTCAACAACCTCGGCATCGCCCACTACGATCGCGAGGAGTTCGAGGAGGCGATCAAGTGCTACCGGCGGGCGTAGGAAATCGACCGGATCTATGTCGAAGCGCGCAGCAATCTCGGCAACGCCTTTCGCGCGCTGAAGCGGCACGATGAGGCGATCGCGTCCTATCGGCGAGCGATCAAGCTAAATCCGAACTACGCCGACGCATACAACAATCTCGGCACGTCGCTCAGGGATACCGGAAAGATCGACGAGGCGGAGGCGGCACACCGTACGGCACTCGCACTCAAGCCGAGCGATCCGTCGGTCCTCAACAACCTCTCCCTCGCGGTCAAGGACCTCGAACGCCTCGACGAGGCTTCCAACCTCCTGGCGCAATCGATTGCGATCGATCCGCGCAATCACAAGAGCTATACGTACCTCGCCCTCGTCCGACTCGATCAAAACCGCCTCGACGAGGCCATGGCGGCCTGCGAACAGTCGCTCGCCATTCGCCCCGACGATCCCGAAGCCCTCAACGCGAGGGGCCAAGTCATATTCGATCGTGGGCAGGTGAACGAGGCGCTCGAAACCTTCCGCAAGGTACTCTCGCTTAAGCCCGACATGGCCGACGCGCACAACAACATGGGGAATGCGCTCAAGGAGCTCGGCCAGCTCGACGCGGCGCGCGAGGCTTACGTCAAATCGCTCGAGATCAATCCGAAGGAAAGCGGGGTCTACGTCAACCTCGCCGACTCCAAGACGTTCAAGGCCGACGATCCGCACCTCAAAGATATGGAGGAGCTCCTCCGCGACGGCCCCTCGCTCACGCCGAAGGCGCGCACGCATTTCCATTTTGCACTTGGCAAGGCTTATGGCGACCTGCGGCAGTACGAGACGTCGTTCGGGCATTTGCGCGAAGGCAACGCCATGAAGCGCAAGCAGATCGCCTACGACGAAAATGGCGTGCTCGGCTTGTTCGATCGCGTCCGGACAAATTTGGACCGCAAGTCGATCGAATCCAGGGCTGGGCAGGGCGACCCGTCGAACCTGCCGATCTTCGTGCTCGGCATGCCGCGCTCGGGAACGACGCTCGTCGAGCAGATCGTGGCGAGCCACCCGAAGGTCTATGGTGCTGGCGAGCTAACGGACTTTGGCGCCGTGACCGAAACCGTGCGCGGACCGGACGGTGCGCTGTTGCCGTATCCGGAATTTGTGCCCACTTTGGAGGCGCCGCACCTCAAGGCGATCGCGCAACAGTACCTCGCCCGGCTCCGCGTCATTTCGCCGGGTGCCGGGCGCATCACGGACAAGATGCCGTCCAACTTCTTTTTCATAGGGCTTATTCATGTCGTCTTGCCGAACGCGCCGATCATCCATGTGAAGCGCGACCCCGTCGACACATGCATCTCGTGTTATTCAAAGCTGTTCTCGGGCGCTCAGGACCACACCTACGATCTGGCCGAGCTCGGTCGCTACTACACGAAATATGTCGAGCTTATGGAGCATTGGCGGACGGTGCTTCCCGCGGGTCGCGTGCTCGATATCCAGTACGAGGACCTGATCGCGGAATTCGAGCCGCAGGCGCGGCGGGTCGTCGACTATTGCGGGCTCGCATGGCACAAGAACTGCCTCGCCTTCCACAAGACGGATCGTCCCGTGCGGACGGCGAGCGCCACTCAGGTGCGAAAGCCCATCTATAAGACGTCGATCGGGCGCTGGCGCGCCTATGGGGAGCGTCTCGCCCCGCTTTTGGAGGCGCTCGGACCGCTCGTCCCAAATTCAGGCGCCGCGTAGCGCACGCTTTCGCGCTGTCCAGTGCTTTGATTACCGGGTGCGGCGCCGGACGCTGGCGGTCGGCGTCGCCGTCGCGGGGTCGTCCGGCCAGGGATGCCTGGGGTAGCGCCCTTTGAGATCGCGTTTAACGTCTGCGTAACCGCTGCGCCAGAAGCTCGCGAGGTCGCGCGTGACCTGCACGGGCCTTCCGGCCGGCGAGAGCAAGTGCAGCAGGACCGGCACGCGCCCGTTCGCCACACGAGGCGTTTCGGCAAGACCGAACATTTCCTGAAGCTTGACTGCAAGCACGGGCCCATCCGGCGCGCCGTAGTCGAGCGCGCGCGTGCGCCCACTTGGCACGTCGAGTGCCACGGGCGCCTCAGTGTCGAGACGCCGGCGCTCGCGATGGTCGAGCCTCCCCATCAGAATGCGCGCGAGATCAAGGCGCGCCAAACCGGCGCTGCCGCGGACGCCGGTGAGATGCTGTCCTAGCCAGTCGTCCAATCCGCGTTCCAGATTGGCGTCGGAGACGTCCGGCCAGCTCGAATTTTCGCCCTCGAGTGCCCGGAGGAATTTGATGCGTGCCTGGAGGCTCCTTGCTGCGGCAGTCCAGGGCAAGGCGGATAGGCCAAGGGCACGAACGCCGTCGAGCATAGCTGCGGAGATGGCGGCGTCCGGCGCGCCTGTCCATAACGTGTCCGCGAGGACCAATGCGCCGAGACGCCGACGACAGCGCGCCGCCACCGATTGGCTGCGCGGGTCCCACGCAACTTCCTCGGACGATTCAATGAGCGCGCCGAATTCAGCCTCGATGTCATCGAGTTCGATCGAGCTTGCGAGGAAAATCCGTCCATCCGGAATTGCGCCACTCACCTCGGCGACAGCGAGCCAAGACTCCTTGGCGAGAGGGTCTTCCTCGGCGACGATCGCACCGCGCCCGTTCGCGAGGCGAAATCCACCTTGCGGTCGGCGCGCCGCAATGCGATCGGGATAGGCGAGGGCGGCTAGCATGCCCGCGCGCGCCGGTGCCAGGCGCCGGTCGTCGATATCGAGCATCCCGCATGTTTGTCGTGCCGCCTCGACCGCTCGCCGAAGCGCTCCCTGGCGCAGCTCATAGCCTGTCGGCAAGCGATGCCGCATATTGGGATTGTCCAGCAGCTCGAGCCGCGTGCGCAAATCCGCGTCGCGCGATGCGCCGGGTCCCGTCAGGATGTCCCGCTCGACAAGAAGTGCCGCGAGTGCGGCTGCCTCTTGGCCAAGGTCGCGCTCCTTCGCGCGCAGGACCATATGTGCGAGGCGCGGATGCATGGGGAGACGGGCCATCGAGCGGCCATGCGCGGTCGCACGCCCATCGGAATCGAGTGCGTCGAGCTGCCTCAACAAATCGCGCGCCTGCGCGAGGGCTCCCTGCGGCGGCGGATCGAGCCATGCCAGTGCTTCGGCATTCTCGACACCCCACAACGCCAATTCGAGTGCGAGGGATGTAAGGTCGGCATCCCGGATTTCCGGCGTCGCGGCCGGCACCAGGCCGCGCGTCTCGACCTCGGGCCAGAGCCGGTAGCAGATACCGGGCCCAAGCCGGCCGGCCCGGCCGCGTCGCTGATCGGCGGAGGCCCGCGAGACCCGGACGGTCTCAAGTCGGCTCAATCCGGTAATCGGATCGAAGCGCGACACCCGGGCCAAGCCTGCGTCGACGACCGTCCGCACGCCCTCGATCGTGAGGCTCGTCTCGGCGATCGACGTCGCCAACACCACCTTGCGATGGCCGGGCGGCGACGGCTGAAGTGCTTTATTCTGCGCTTCTTGGGTGAGGGCGCCGTAGAGCGGTGCAATGAGTATCCCTGGCGCAAAGATGGCATCCTGCAACGATCGTTCGAGCGCGCGAATCTCGCGCTCGCCGGGGAGGAAAACGAGAATATCGCCCGCGGTCTCGTCCAATGCCTGCTCGACGGCTTTTGCTGCTACCACGGTGGCCGATCCGCGCAGAGCACCTTCGAGATAGCGAGTCTCGACGGGAAATTCGCGGCCCTCACTCTCCACGATGGGTGCGTTGTCGAGGAGCCGCGAAACCGCGGCACCGTCCAGGGTGGCGGACATCGCGAGAATGCGCAATTCGGGCCTGAGGTTCCGTTGTATGTCGAGCGCCATCGCCAAGCCGAGATCGGCATCGAGGCTGCGTTCGTGGAACTCGTCGAAGATCACGAGGCCGACACCCTCCAGCATCGAGTCGTCCTGGAGCCGACGCGTGAGGATTCC
>DATDHA010000037.1:0-2365 GCA_036521815.1 Alphaproteobacteria bacterium
AAGTTCATTGCACCCTCGCCTTCCGAATCTTCGTTTCAGTTAATCCCTTGACCCGCCCGTTGCCTCGGCGTAGCCCCGAAGCGGGCGAACCCTAGCATTTGGCGCGCTTCCGAGAAAGCGTCCCGCACCATGCGCCGGGCCGCCGCGATTGCCCGAGCGAGGTGCATCAGGGCCTGGGCCGCAATTCGATAGTGCCGAGAAGTGCGCCATTTGCAAGATCGACGACGAGCACGCGTTCGCCCCCGCCCGAAAGCTCGACTTCGACGATGAGGCGCCTGTCCGCGGTCGTCGTGCGGACGATCCGGGCCCCCGGCGGAAGCTCGATGCTGATCGGCCCGTACGGGCCTTTGATCGGCGACGTCGCACTCGATTGCGCCGGGATCGCCACTTCGGGCAGCACGCCCGTCTCGGGTGCCGCTGCGCGCTTGACAATTGTATAGCCGATCAATGCCATCCCGGCGATGATGAGGACACCCATGACGATGACCAAGGCTTTGAGCGCGCGCATCGTTCGAACCCACCCTTCCGCCGTCGCGACACGGCGCTAGGACATAGCGGCGATGAGGCAGCCCGTCAAACACGATCCGGTCGGCGGCGGAAGCCCGCCAGGGACCATGGCCGAGTTCAGGGCGAGTGCGGCAACGGAGGATGTCGGGCGACGGCTCGATGCATTCCTGGCAAAGGCGGTGCCCGACCTCTCCCGCTCGCGGATCAAGCGGCTCATCGAAGCCGGCCAGGTGCGTGCGAATGGAGCGCCCCTTTTCGACCCCGCAGTCAAGGTCAAGGCCGGTCAAATTTTCGCCATAGTCGTGCCCGATAGTACAGAGGCTCGGCCCGAGGCGCAGAGCCTCGCGCTCGAGGTCGTTTATGAGGACAAGCACCTTATCGTGATCGACAAACCCGCCGGACTCGTGGTCCATCCGGCACCCGGAAATCCCGACCGAACATTGGTGAACGCCCTTCTCGCCCATTGCGGCGAAGGACTTTCCGGCATCGGCGGGGTGAGGCGACCGGGAATCGTTCATCGCCTCGACAAGGATACGAGCGGGCTCATGGTCGTTGCCAAGACGGACGTCGCACATGCCGGGCTCGCGGCTCAATTCGCCGCCCACAAGGTGGCGCGCGCCTATGGCGCCCTTGTCTGGGGCGTGCCGCAGCGGCGCCAGGGCGAGATCGCGGGCAACATCGGCCGAAGCTCGCGCGATCGGAAGAAAATGGCCGTCGTGCGCCGCGGCGGCAAGCCGGCACTGACCCACTATCGCATGGTGGCGAGCTATTCGGATTTCGCAAGTTACGTGGAGTGCCGGCTCGCGACTGGGCGGACCCATCAGATCAGGGTCCACATGGCGTCGATCGGCCACCCGGTCATGGGCGATCCTGTCTATGGGAAGCTCACGTCGGCGCGCCGTGCATCGCTCACGCCCGCCGCACGCACCGCACTCGAGGCGCTTGGCAGGCAAGCGCTCGATGCATACCACCTAGGGTTCATGCACCCGATAAGCCGCGAGAATCTGCTGTTTGAGAAAAAATTACCAAATGATATCAGTCTGTTAAAATCCTCTCTTGAAAAGATATAAAGCAGTGAATGGGGCTTGTGCTAGATTGATCCGATCTTCGATTGGACTGCGAAGGGGACGCTTGTCCACTGGACCAAGCCACACGCCTTGAAGGAATTTGGCTTCGGACGCGTACCCTTATAAGCGGGTAGTTGCGAAAGTCAGCGGGCGATTTGAGGGAAGGGGTCAGGATGGCTGCGACGACGTTACCAAGTGTGGGTGCCCTCAGTCCGGAGGGAAATCTCAGCCGTTATCTCCAGGAGATTCGGCGCTTTCCTATGCTCGAGGCCAACGAAGAGTACATGCTTGCGAAGCGCTGGCGCGAGCACAACGACGTCGAGGCGGCACATCGCCTCGTGACGAGCCACTTGCGTCTCGTCGCCAAGATCGCCATGGGCTATCGGGGCTATGGCTTGCCGCTTGCCGAACTCATCTCGGAGGGCAATGTCGGCCTGATGCAGGCGGTCAAGCGGTTCGAGCCCGACCGCGGGTTCCGCATGGCGACTTACGCGATGTGGTGGATCCGTGCCGCGATCCAGGAATACATCCTCCATTCCTGGTCGCTCGTTAAGATGGGAACGACGGCGGCCCAGAAGAAGCTCTTCTTCAATCTGCGCCGGCTCAAGGGCCAGCTCGCGGCAATCGAGGAGGGCGATCTCAGCCCGGAAAACGTCAAGAAGATCGCAACCGATCTCGATGTCCCCGAGCAGGACGTCATCCAGATGAATCGCCGCCTTGCGAGCCCCGATCACTCGCTGAACGCCCCCGTTCGCGATGACGGCGACGGGGAGTGGCAAGACTGGCTCGTC
>DATDHA010000038.1:0-6803 GCA_036521815.1 Alphaproteobacteria bacterium
ATTTCAAGATCATCAACCGCACGGTTCCCGCAGCACTCAAAACGCTCGGCTACGACGAAGCCGCAGTAGACGCGATCATCCGTTACGCGGTCGGTCATGGGTCGCTCAGGGGAGCACCCTTCATCAACCTTGAGTCCCTGCGTCAGAAGGGCTTCAACGAGGGTACGCTGCAGACGCTCGAGCAAGCGCTCGCCTCGGCGTTCGATATTCGCTTCGCCTTCAACAGATGGACGTTCGGCGACGAGTTTTGCACCCGCGTGCTCGGCTTCACCGCGGCGGAACTCGGCGACGTCGCCTTCGACATGCTGGCAGCCCTTGGCTTCACCAAGGACCAGATCGAGGCCGCCAACACCCATTGCTGCGGCGCCATGACCCTCGAGGGCGCTCCCGGGCTCAAGGACGAACATCTCCCCGTCTTCGATTGCGCCAACCCCTGCGGCAGGCTCGGCCAACGCTTCCTCTCGACCGAGGCGCATATCCGCATGATGGCGGCGTCCCAGCCCTTCATTTCGGGCGCCATCTCGAAGACGATCAATATGCCGAACAACGCGACGGTCGAAGCCTGCAAGGACGCTTACATGTTGTCCTGGCGCCTCGGGCTCAAGGCGAACGCGCTTTATCGCGACGGCTCCAAGCTCAGCCAGCCGCTCTCGACCCAACTGCTCGACGACAGCGACTTGGTCGAGGAGTTGATCGACGCCTCCGCCGCGGGCCGTGCAGCGGTATTGGCCGAGCGCATCGTCGAACGGGTCGTCGAGCGCGTCGTGGAGCGGCGCACCGCGGAGCGCCGCCGCCCACCTCAACGGCGCAAGGGCTACACCCAAAAGGCGACGGTCGGTGGCCACAAGGTGTATCTGCGCACGGGCGAGTACGAGGACGGCTCGCTCGCGGAGATTTTCATCGATCTCCACAAGGAAGGCTCGGCCTTCCGCAGCCTCATGAACAACTTCGCGATCGCGATCTCGATCGGCCTCCAATACGGCGTGCCGCTCGAGGAGTTCGTCGAGAGCTTCACCTTCACGCGCTTCGAGCCCTCGGGCATGGTCGAGGGGAACGACGCCATCAAGATGGCGACGTCGATGCTCGATTATATCTTCCGCGAGCTCGCAATCTCCTACCTCTCCCGCCATGACCTCGCGCATGCGGAGCCCCAGGATCTCCAGCCCGACACGGTTGGGCGGGGCGAGAAGGAAAGCGATCTGGCACTCTCCCGCGATGAGGCGCTTGGCCCGGTTGCGCGTGTTGCCTCGAATGGCTTCGTGCGCGGCAACCTGCCCAAGCTGCAACTGATTTCCGGTAGCCGTCCGGGTGGCAACGGTGCTGCCACTGCCGTCCTGGCCCAAGCCTCGGCGGCAGTGGCGGTCACCGGTGCCGCCGCTGGAACGGCCGCCCACGCCCTGCACGGCGATGCCGCGTCAGCCGTCGCCGTCAGTACCGCGATCGTCGAATCTGTCGACAGTCGCCTCTCGCAGATCCGCGAGGCTCGCCTCAAGGGCTACGAGGGTGACGCCTGCGGCGAATGCGGTAACTTCACCTTGGTGCGAAATGGCACCTGCCTCAAGTGCGACACCTGTGGCGCCACGAGCGGTTGTAGCTGAGTGCAGCCGCTCACCACGGCGACGCAGGTGGGCTCCTCCCTGACCTAGGGGGATTTGGCAGCGGCAAATCCCCTCTTTTCCCGAGGCGCGGAGGCACATTGTTGGGGGAAACCTGTGGTGGAGCCCTCCTGTACCTCGAACGTCACTTTCGCAAATGGCGGGCCTTCCGCAACGTGCCGCCGAGCCTGCGGACGAAGATCGGCAGGCAGCGGTTTAGCGATGCGCCGACCAATTCATGCGAGCGCCGATGGCGACATGCCCTCGGAATTGAGCGCCGACAAGAACGGTGATCGAAGCAATCCGATCAGTGGTCGGTTCGGGAACTCCAACGGCGCATCCGACTTCGGCAAGCAGCACGTATTTCATTCGATCCGCAAGACCGTCGCAACGCTCTTGGAGAACGCGGGGTGCCGGAGAACGTCAGTGCCGATATCCTTGGCCATGAGAAGCCCACCATGACCTGCGGGCTCTATTCGGGCGAGGTGTTGCAGGCGGTCAAGCAAGCTGCCATCGAAAAGCTGGGTTTCGGCCAGTCGTCATGAGCACGTATAGGCCAGAGTTTCTAGATGCATTGACGCTGTTGGCAGAGGCATTCGACGACGTAGTGGCCGCCGGATGCGGTCGGCCTGTTCTGGTTGGCGGCGCTGTCGTCGAATTTTATACTGGCGGTGCCGTGGTTTCCGGCGACTTTGACGTAGTGACGCCGGCTCGGCATGAGCTTGAACAAGCATTGCTGCGTCGAGGGTTTGAGCGGCCAAGCGGCCCCCAGATGCTGATGCGTGGGTTATTGCACCGAAAGCTTCAAATAGGAGTGGAGGTTGTTTCAGGCACCCTATTCGATGGTAACGCTGACGAAGACCGCATGCGGCTAATCGCGTTCGGGCGAAGCGAAGTGGCTATGCCGGCAATCGAGGACATGATCGCCGACAGGCTTGGGCAGTATTCTTCCAATGAGACGGGTCACCGCGAAATGTTGGAACAAGCGATCATTCTTTACCGGATCGCAACGTCCAGCCTTGAAATTTCCGTGGATCGAGAATATCTTAGCCGCAGAATCGAGCAAGAAACTTTGAGAACTTACGGCCTAAAGTTTTTGATTGAGCAAGCTAATGTACCGGATCACAGTTGAAAGTCAGGCTGCCATTATCGAGGCGTGGAAGTCGCGCAACGGCGTGACCGGCCGGGACTACGTTCCGGTCAACAGTGGCGTCAGTCGCACACCTTCCAAGCAAGCGCTTCTTCGCTCGCTTGCGGACGTGTCCGCAGACGAGGGCGTAGCGCCGCGTTTCTCCGCGAACTTCTAGCCATCATCGTCGCCATGATCGGATCGAACAGTTACAATCGATCACAACAGCGGCCCTTATAAAGAAGCTGTGGCGGCACTTGAGAGTGCAATCATCGCGCTTCGCGACGCTCTTTATTTTGACAATTTCGCGAGGTGCGGAGCCGTCGACGGCGTAAATCCAGCGAGGGGGCGATGAGTGCAGGAGGAAAAGTGAAACGGCCCTATCCCCGCTCGATCACGTTTCGATCGCTGTTTCCAATGTCGCCCGATCGACCCGTTTCTACGACGCAGCACTCGCACCGCTTGGAATAAAGCGCGTCAAGGAAGTCCCAGGGCACATTGGCTACGGCACCGACCGCCCCTTCTTCTGGCTTCATCCGCGCGCCGCCAAAGGCGCTGTCCGGCCGGGCATCGGCCTTCACTTCTGCTTTGGCGCCAAGACCCGTGCCGAGGTCGACGCCTTTCACGCGGCGGCCATGGCAGAGGGGGCCAAGGATAATGGCGCACCCGGATTGAGGACCGACTACCATCCCAATTATTACGGCGCCTTCGTCCTCGATCCCGACGGCTACAAGATCGAGGCCGTTTGCCACTTCAGCGAATAGGAAACGCCTCGCCCTCCGCCGGACCTAGTGTGGCAAATCCGAAATTCGCTCACGGTCCCGCTCCCAGATGTGGCGATTTTCGGATTCGCCACACTAGCGCGTGACGCGATTAAGTTGATCCACCGTCCCTCCTCACCCAGGTTCGGGTAAGCTCAGCGTTGCTTCGCTAACCCTACGCAACCCTCTCCTCCCGTTGGGAGGAGAGGGAAGGGCGAGGAGGGCTTCGCGACTCCATATCATCCGATCATGCTCTAGCGTTGCCTTAGCGTCATCGGTAACCCGCCCTTGGGCTTGAGGGTGATGAGGCCGAGCGGTTCGACCCGGGTTCCGGGGACGAGGCGAGGTGCGAAGCGTTGCGCGATCGTGGCGACGATCAGGATCGCTTCTTGCATCGCGAAGCCGGCACCAATGCAAATGCGCGGGCCGCCGCCAAAAGGGATATAGGCGTAGCGCGGCCGGTCGCCCACGCGCTCGGGTGCAAAGCGTCCGGGATCGAAGATCTTCGGCCTGTCCCAGAGCTTCTCGTGGCGATGAAGAAGCCAAGGCGATATCAGCACGGCCGAGCCTTTCAGCACCTGGTGGCCGAGGATCTCGTCGTCGGCAAGGGCCTCGCGCGACATCGTGTGCGCGGGCGGATAGAGGCGCATCGATTCCTCGATCACCATGCGCGTGTAGCGCAGATGCGCCATATCTTCGTGCGCGGGTGTGCGTGCGCCAAGCACGACCTCGAGTTCCCGATGAAGCTTCGCTTCGATTTCCGGATGGACGGACAGGAGATACCAGGTCCAGGTAAGCGCGTTCGCCGTCGTCTCGTGACCCGCGGTGAAGATCGTGGCAAGCTGATCGCGCAGTTCCCGATCGTCCATTGCGCCGCCGGTCTCTTCGTCGCGAGCGGCGAGGAGAAGTCCCAGGAGGTCGTCATCCGGCCCCCCTTCCTTCCGACGCCGATCGATCAAGCCGTAGATGATTTCATCGAGTGCAGCACCCGCCTGCCGGACGCGGGCCGCATTGCGGCGCGGCAGCCAGCGCGGCAAACCGAGGAGGTCCGCGATCGCGGGCCGGCCACCGACGCGCTGATATTGCAGCAATGCGCCGCGTACCTCGTCGGCGCGGTCGCGGATATCGCTCGAGAACATCGTGCGCGTGATGATGTCGAGCGTAAGTTTCGCCATCGCGTCGTTCATGTCGACGATCGCGCCATTCGCCATGCGCTGCCACCCCGCCATGGTCTCAAGGCTGGCCTGAACCATCAGAGGCGAGAACGCGGCGAGCCGGCGCGGATGGAAGGCCGGCGCCATCGTCCGGCGCTGGCGGCGCCATTCGGCACCTTCGCTGCTGAGCAGACCCTTGCCGAGTGGACGCAGGAGCTGACGAGCAATGAAGCTCTTCACGTAATTGTCGGCATTGTCGAGAAGGACGTGCTTTGCCGCGGCCGGACAATTCGCGACCAGGGTGCGCCGAAAAAGCATCCGGCTTTCGATCATTTCCTCGCGGTAGGCGTCCTCGGACCAGGCGGCGAGCGCGTTCTTGCGAAGGCGCCAGACGCGCCGCAAGGTGAAGCCGCGGCGATCGAGATGCGGCGGCTCGGCAAGTGGGGGGTGCAGGCCCCCGGCGGCGCCGATTTCCTGGCTGACCTCACTCGCCATCGGGGATACCTGCTTCGCTCGCGCGCCGAGCTAGACCCGCGCCGATCGGCGCGAGCGCTCGGCGAGGGACGGGAAATCGAAGCCGAGGTGCGACTCGGTCACGCGCTTATAGTCGGCCGGTATCTCGAAGAGCTTCGGGTCCTGGGGTCCGACCCGCAGGTTGTGCAATTCCATCCGCACGGTATGGTGCTTGCCGTCCTCGTCCACGACGTTGCTGTCGACGCGAAGTACGATCCCCTGCTCGCTCACCCAAACGATCCCGTCGATCGGCGAGCCGTCGACGTCCTTGCCGACGATCCTGCGCTTAGTCGCCTGCACACCGTCGATCGCCTCCGTCCCGATCGTTTGGAGGCTGACTTCCGGCTCCTGCACCTTCCCGCCCGGACCCGGCGCCCGCCCGAGAGCCTCGTCGAGCGATGATTCGACATAGAGCTTTTCCTCGGGCGAAATGCTCCACACCACTTTGCGATCGAGACGGACAATTAGTATTTCAAGGTCGCCCTCGACCGTCATTTCGCGGCGCTCCTTCTCGCGCGCGCGGATCACCTTGCCCTTGATCGCCTCGTCATTGCCCCCAGCGGACGAATCGTCCGAGTAGGTCATGGTCACGTCTGCGGCGTAATCGACCGTGGGCGGGCTCAGATAATGCTCGAGGCCCAGAAGCTGCGCGGACGCCGGACGGCAGGTCGCGACCGCAGCGACGAGAACCGCAGCCGGCAAGAGGAATCGGATCAGAGCTGCCTCCATGGCAACAACTCGGTATTTGCATCTTTTATCATAGAGGTTCGGCGCACGGTGCTTCAAATGCCCGGAACGGACAGCAGCCATGCCGGTTGAGCGCTAGTGTGGCGAATCCGAAATTCGCCATATCTTAGGTGCGGGACCGTGAGCGAATTTTGGATTCAAAGCCACACTAGAATTTATTGAATCTAGTGTGGTCCACGGATTTGATGTTCCTAACCGGGACTGCTACCAAAATCATAGGAACTTCAAATCCACCACACTAGAGGGGAGCGCCTTCCATCTGGCACGGCACGCGCCGAACCGCTATCCTTCGGCGCTACCCCGCGCACGGCGGGATTTGCAAATCCGCGAGAAACGAAAAGGAGAACGACGCCATGGCCGGCAAGATTGAGACCCGTCTCAAGGAATTGAAGATCGAGCTGCCGAAGGCGGCGGCACCGGTCGCCAACTACGTGCCCTGCGTGCAAGCGGGCAATATCCTCTTCGTATCCGGCCAGGTGACCTTCTGGAACGGGGAGCTCAAATATCTCGGCAAGGTCGGCAAGGACGTGTCGCTCGAGGACGCGCGAGCGGCCGCGCGGCTCTGCGCGCTCAACGTCCTCGCCCAGGCGCAAGCGTTCCTTGGCACGCTCGACAAAGTGAAGCGGGTCTGCGTGGTGCAGGGCTTCGTCAACGCCGTGCCGGAATACACGGATCATCCCAAGGTGGTGAACGGTGCGTCGGACCTTTTCGTCGAGGTGTTCGGGGACGCCGGTAAGCACGCACGTTTCGCGGTCGGTGCCGGCTCACTGCCGGTCAACGTCGCGGTCGAGGTCGCCGCCGTGCTCGAGGTCGCCTAGGCAATTTCGGCATGCCCGACGGACGAGAACCCGCGACAATCCGGCTGGTCGAGCGCATCGGCGATTTGCCGGCCGGGCAGTGGGAC
>DATDHA010000039.1:0-1508 GCA_036521815.1 Alphaproteobacteria bacterium
CGGGGTGGGTTGAGGACGGGCCGGGTTGGAGGGTGGAACATGCCGGATGCCGGGATCCCGAGCAGAATCGGCGACGAGCTGCGCGGCGGGCCGATACAGAATTTCTATATGAAGACGGGTGCATCGCGGCGCCCCACGATCGCACGCGGCGAGGGCATCTACCTCTGGGACACCTCAGGGCGGCGCTACATCGACGCATCTTCCGGCCCTGTCACGAGCAATCTCGGGCACGCCAACAAGCGCGTCATCGCGGCGATGATGGCGCAGGCCGAGAGGATCGCCTTCGCATACCCAAGCGCCTTCGAGAACGAGCCCAACATCGAACTCTCCGACCTTATCACGAGCCTTGCCGGTCCCGGCCTCGAGCGGGCGTTCTTCACCTCGGGCGGTTCGGAATCGACCGAGGCCGCGATCAAGCTTGCGCGCCAATACGCGGTCGTGACGGGTGCTGCCTCGCGCTATAAGGTGATCGGCCGCGATCCCGGTTATCACGGCGGTACCCTGGGTGCCCTCGCCGTCACGGGCGATCCCCATTCCGAGGCGCTGTTCGGGCCGGGAATGCGGGTGATGCCAAAGGTGCCCGCACCCCTCACATATCGCTTGCCGCCCAACCACACGCCGGAGTCCTATGCGCGCGCCTGTGCGGCCGCACTCGAAGAGACGGTCCTGCGCGAAGGGCCGGAAAGCGTGCTCGCTTTCATCATGGAGCCGGTCGGCGGGCTAGCGACCGGGGCACTTGTGGCGCCCGACGCCTATTATCGGGCGGTGCGGGAGATCTGTACGCGGCATGGCGTGCTTCTCATTTATGACGAGGTGATGAGTGGTGCCGGACGGACGGGGAAATTCCTCGCCGCCGACCACTGGCCCGACGCACGGCCCGATCTTGCGATCCTGGCGAAGGGAATTGCCGCGGGCTACACCCCGCTCGGCGCGGTGCTGGCACCGCGGGCGATGGTCGAGGCCGTGGCCAACGCGGGCGGCTTCGCCCACGGCCACACCTATACGGCCAACCCGCTTTCGTGCGCCATCGGCCATGCCGTGGTGAGCGAGATGATGGAGCGGGACCTGATCGCCAATGCCGATCGCATGGGCGCTCTCCTGCGCGAGGGACTGAATGCGCTCAAGGCGAGAAGCCCAATACTGGGCGATGTGCGCGGCAAGGGCCTGTTGATGGCGATCGAGATCGTCGCCGACAAGGAGACGAAGACGATGCTCCCGCTTGAGCTCATGGCGCCCTATCGGCTAGTCGAGCTCGGCATGGTGCTCGGGATCGTGCTTTACGCGCGCCGCACGGCACAGGGAAAATACGGCGAATGGGTCATGATTTCCCCGCCACTCACGGTCACCGAAGCCGAGATCGAGGAGATCCTCCGGCTGGTCGGCGCGACACTCGACGCTTTCGCGGTCGAGCTTCGTGCGGCAAAAGCAATCTGAGCGGAGCAAGGTTCTAGAGCGTGATCGGATGATATTGAGTCGCGAAGCCCTCCTCACCCTTCCCTCTCCTCCCA
>DATDHA010000040.1:0-1747 GCA_036521815.1 Alphaproteobacteria bacterium
CGAAAAACAGGGTGTTGCAGCAAAGATCGCCATCGCCGAAGCCAAGCTCAAGGCCGCAAGCGCCTGACCCGACGTCCGAGAAATATCCACCGCCCGATCAACTCCCCTTGCCAGGCCAGGGCGGGACTGCGGTATAATCCGCCTGGTGGCCGGGTTGCGGGAAACCAAGCTAACGGAAGCGTTGTGAGGTGTGCATGGCGCACTGGACGCTAGACGACATAGCCTGGGATCGCTTCGATCGCGCCAAGGTCGATCCCGATATCCTGAAAATTGTCAAGGCCGCGAGCCTCGTCGAGCATAACGGCTATGAATACGCCCGCTATCTCGAAAGCGTCTTCCAGGGCGACCCGAGTTTCCAGGAAGCGGCCTGGGTTTGGGCGAATGAAGAGGTCCAGCACGGCAAGGCGCTTGCGCGCTGGGCGAAACTCGCCGACCCCAGCTACGATTTCGAGCGCGTGTTCGCGCTCTTTGCGAGCAAGATCCGCCTGCCGACCGAGGCGACCCGCTCCGTGCGCGGCACGCGTGCGGGCGAGCTCATCGCGCGCTGCGTGGTCGAAGTCGGCACAAGCTCCTATTACACGGCCTTGGCGGCCGCTGCGAAGGAGCCGGTGCTGCACGAGATCTGCAAGCACATCGCGGCGGACGAGCTTCGGCACTACAAGCTGTTCTACTCGCACCTCACCCGGTATATCGAAAGCGAGCGGATCGGGCCGATCCGGCGGGTGTGGGTGGCACTGAGCCGCCTCTTCGAGACGGAGGACGACGAACTCGCCTTCGCCTATTACGCGGCGAACCATGCGAACGACGGCCCCTACGACCACAAGCGCTACAAGGCGGCCTACGTGCGCCGGACCTACCGCTATTACCGGCCGAACCATGTCGAGCGCGGCATTGCCATGCTCCTCAAGGCGGTCGGGCTCAATCCCCAAGGCTGGCTTAGCCAAGGCCTCTCCAAGCTCGCCACCAGGTTCATGCAGAGCCGTGCCGAACGTCTCGCCCGCGTCGACGTTTAGGGCGTCAAGCAAAACCCAAGGCGCAAAACAGGAAGATAGGACGGGTCGATTCCGTCCGGTATCGATCCGGTTCGGACCCTTTCATATTAACCTCCCCGCCTGAGGGGGAGGTCGCGAGCGTCAGCGAGCGGGTGGGGGGTGCGGATGAGAATCTAACGGGGGATGCGATCGACCGCATGCGGTCGATGGATGGGGAATGGTTCGATCCAAACCGATCATGATCTCGACAATCGCGTTCAAGAAACGCGCGATCTCGCGGCGTCGACGAGCCGCATCGTGAACGAAGCGATATCGCCGCGCAATTTCTCGAAGCCGGCACTCCGCTCGACAGCCGCTTCCTCGAGATAGAGCGCGCGGTTGATCTCGATCTGCACCGAGTGGAATCCGCGCTCGGGTGCCGCACTCCGCCGCACGATCGCAGCCCCTCGATAGGGATCGTTGAGTGCCACGCGGTAGCCGAAATCGCGCAACGAGGCGACGATGAACTCGACAAGATCGCGCTCGGCACTGGCGCCGTCGAGATCGCCGACCACGAAATCGGCGCGGCGTCGCGCGCCATCCGGTGTCATCTTGTTGCCGACCGATTTCATCGAATGCCAATCGATGTGCCAGACGAAGCCGAATTGCGCCCTCACTCGATCGAGCTCGGCGCGGAGCGCCTGGTGATAGGGCCAATAGACGTTGTCGATGCGCCATCTGACTTCGGCGACGGTAAGTTTCTCGGCATGGACCTC
>DATDHA010000041.1:0-4583 GCA_036521815.1 Alphaproteobacteria bacterium
GGTGAGGCATTGACCGACGACGCGGCGGTCGCCGAGCGCGCCGGGCTGGCGGTCGCACTCATTCAAACCAGCGAGGAAAACTTCAAAATGACCACGGAAGAGGATTTGCGCCGCGCCGAACGCTTGATGGGCGCCGGCTTCGAGCAGCGCGTCGGTACCGGATTCGACGTGCATCATTTCGGCCCCGGCGACCACGTGATGATCTGCGGCCTCCGCGTGCCCCATACCCACGGGACGGTCGGCCATTCCGACGCCGATGTCGGCCTTCATGCGCTGACCGATGCACTGCTCGGCACGATCGGTTCGGGCGACATCGGCAGCCACTTCCCGCCGTCCGACCCGCAATGGAAGGGGCAGGCGTCCGCGCGCTTCCTGCGCCACGCGGCGGACCTTGCCCAAGCGCAAGGGGCGGCGATCGTCAACGTGGACGTCACGATCATCTGCGAAAGCCCCAAGATCGGCCCGCATCGCGAGGCAATGCGCAAATGTGTCGCCGAAATCCTGCGGATCGACCTCTGGCGCGTCAGCGTGAAGGCGACGACGACGGACAAGCTCGGCTTCACCGGCCGCGGCGAGGGCATGGCGGCGCAGGCGATCGCGACGGTACGCCTGCCGGCTCGACCGTGAGCGGGACGCGATGTCCTCGCCCGCCCTTCCCCTCAAGCATCCCGCAACGCTCATCGCGACCTGGTTCGGTGCTGGGCTCCTGCCCATCGCACCGGGAAGCTGGGGCTCGCTCGCCGCCCTCCCCTTCGCCTGGGCGATGCTGGCCTTCGGAAATGCACGCCTGCTTTTCCTCGCGGCGGTCGCCCTGTTCTTCATCGGCTGGTGGGCGACACATCACTACATGCGCTTCACCGACGCCAAGGACCCGAAGGAGGTCGTCGTCGACGAGGTTTCGGCGCAGTGGCTCGCACTCCTCATCGCCAATCCCGCCGTGTGGTGGCATTGGCTGCTCGGCTTCGGCCTCTTCCGTTTCTTCGATATCGTGAAGCCCTGGCCAGCCAACGTCGTCGACCGCCGCGCGGGCGCCTTTGCCGTGATGGCGGACGACATTGTTGCGGGCGCCTATGCGCTCATCGTGTTCGCCCTTGTCGTGCTGCTCTCGCCGATCATGAATTTCGTCCGGGGAATATTCAGCGGTGCGTGATCGTTTGGAGGCAGAGGCGCGCGCCGTACTGGACGCGTGCCGCGGACGCGGCCTGATGCTCGTCAGCGCTGAATCCTGCACGGGCGGTCTCGTCGCCGCGGCACTCACGGAGATCGCCGGCAGCTCGGACGTGGTCGAGCGGGGCTTCGTGACATATTCGAACGCTGCGAAGGAAGAGCTGCTCGGCGTGCCGCGCGCTCTGCTCGAGACGCACGGTGCGGTGAGCGAGCAGGTCGCACGCGCGATGGCGGAAGGTGCCCTGGAATCCGCTCGCAAGGCGGATTTGAGCGTTGCCGTCACCGGCATTGCCGGGCCAGGCGGGGGCTCGACTGCAAAACCCGTTGGCCTGGTCTTCATCGCCGCCGCCCGGCGCGGCGGGCAAACCGTTTGCGAGCGTCACGTCTTCACGGGCGATCGCCACGCGGTGCGGGTTGCATCGGTCGAGCGCGCGCTCGCACTCCTCCTCGACCGGGCAATCGCGATTTAAGGCCGCGGACCGTAGAGCGCTTGTGCGCGCTCCTCGAAGGCGTGCACCATCCGCCGCACCGCCTCGTTGAACAGGACGCCGATCAGCTTCTGCAGCACGCGCGAGCGGAATTCGAAATCGACGTAGAAATCGATGCGGCAGCCGCCGTCGGGCAATGGCTCGAAGGTCCAATGATTGTTGAGATACTTGAACGGCCCTTCGTGGTAGCTCACGTCGATGCGGCCCGGCTTCTGCAACGTGACGCGCGAGGTGAAGCTCTCGCGGATCATTTTCCAGCCGATCACCAGGTCGGCGAAGATCACGTCGCCTTCGCGCTTGCGGATGCGCGCGGCACGGCACCAGGGCAAGAATTCCGGATAGCGCTCGATCTCGGCGACGAGATCGAAAAGCTGATCGGGCCGGTAAGGCAGCGTGCGCTTTTCGGCATGGGTGGGCATCCTGCGCCGCAGCCGCTTAGACGGCGGCTAGTCTGGCTGCGCGCGCCTCGCGCAAACGGGCGAAATCGTCGCCCGCGTGATAGGACGAGCGCGTAAGCGGCGATGCCGCGACCATGAGGAATCCCTTGCCGTAGGCCATCGCCTTCAGCGCTTCGAATTCGCCCGGTGTCACGAAACGCTCGACCGGCGCGTGCTTCGGCGTCGGCTGGAGATACTGGCCGATCGTGAGGAAATCCACCTCGGCCGCGCGCAGATCGTCCATCACCTGATGGATCTCGCCCATCGTCTCGCCTAAGCCGACCATGAGACCGGATTTCGTGAACATCGACCGGTCGAGCTCCTTCACGCGCTGCAGAAGGCGGAGCGAAGCGAAATAACGCGCACCCGGTCGGATCGTCGGATAAAGCCGCGGAACCGTCTCGAGATTGTGGTTGTAGACATCGGGCTTCGCTGCGACGACGATCTCGACCGCACCATCCTTGCGCAGGAAATCCGGCGTCAGGACCTCGATCGTGGTCGCGGGCGAGCCGGCACGGATGGCGCGGATCGTCTGCGCGAAATGCCCGGCACCGCCATCGGGCAGGTCGTCGCGGTCGACCGACGTCACGACGAGATGCGCGAGGTCGAGGCCGCCGACGGCCTTCGCGACGTTCTCCGGCTCATGGGGATCGAGCTTGTCGGGCAGGCCGGTTGCGACGTTGCAGAAGGCGCAGGCGCGCGTGCATACGCTGCCGAGGATCATCACCGTCGCGTGCTTTTTGGCCCAGCACTCCCCGATATTCGGGCAAGCCGCCTCCTCGCACACGGTATTGAGCCCGAGATCGCGCATCAGTTGGCGCGTCTCGTGGTACGCCCGCGAGACCGGCGCCTTCACGCGAATCCACTCGGGCTTGCGCGGGATCGGGCTGTCCGGGCGGTGGGCCTTTTCCGGGTGACGGGGCCGATCTGCGGCCGCATCGGCGCTCATGTCGTCCAACGCTCCTATTGCTGCCCCTTAGACCAATCGCTGCCCCCTAGAAATGGATGGCGCGGCCATAGGCGTCAAGCACGGCTTCGTGCATCATCTCCGACAGTGTCGGATGCGGGAAGATCGCATGGATCAGTTCAGCCTCGGTCGATTCGAGGGTTTTCGCAATCCCGTAGCCCTGGATGAGTTCGGTCACCTCGGCGCCGACCATATGGGCACCCAAAAGCTCGCCCGTCTTGGCGTCGAACACTGTCTTGACCATACCCTCCGGTTCGCCGAGCGCTATTGCCTTGCCGTTGCCGATGAAGGGGAAGTGCCCGACCTTCACTTGATGGCCCTTGGCCTTCGCAGCCGCCTCGGTCAAACCCACGCTCGCGACTTGGGGCATGCAATAAGTGCAGCCGGGAATCCGGTTGACGTCGAGGGGATGGACATCGTTGAGCCCGGCGATCTTTTCGACGCAAATCACACCCTCGTGGCTCGCCTTGTGGGCAAGCCACGGCGGGCCCACAAGGTCGCCGATCGCATAGACCCCCGCCTCGCCGGTCTCAAGCCATTCGTTCACCACGACGTGACTCTTGTCGACTTTCACCTTGGTGCCTTCGAGGCCGATGTTCTCGACATTGCCGACGATGCCAATCGCGAGGATGACACGCTCGACCGCGATCTCGCTCGAGGCACCGTTCGCTTCGATCGTCGCGGTCACGCTATCCGCGCTCTTCTTGAGCGCCTTGACCGAAGCACTCGTGAGGATTTTCATGCCTTGCTTCTCGAACGATTTCTTGGCAAAGGCGGAAATCTCCTCGTCCTCGACCGGCAGCACGCGCGGCAGGACCTCGACCACCGTCACCTCGGCGCCGAGCGTGCGATAGAAGCTCGCGAACTCGATTCCGATCGCCCCCGAGCCGACCACGAGAAGCGATTTCGGGATCGCTGGCGGCACCATCGCCTCCTTGTAGGTCCAAACAAGCTTGCCGTCCGGCTCAAGGCCCGGCAGTGCCCGCGCGCGCGCGCCCGTCGCGAGGATGACGTTTTTCGCAGCCAGGTCGGCGACCGCCTTGCCATCCTTCGCGACCGACAGCTTGCCCCGCCCGACAAGCTTGGCGTGGCCGTCAAAGACCGTGACCTTGTTCTTCTTCAGGAGACGCTTGACGCCGTTCGAGAGCTGTGCCGCCACCTTGCGCGAACGCTCGACCATCTTCTTGCCGTCGAACGCGACACCCTGGACATTCACGCCGAAAGCGTCTGCGTGCTTGATGAGGTGATAGACCTCGGCCGAGCGCAGGAGCGCCTTGGTCGGAATGCACCCCCAGTTGAGGCAGATGCCGCCCAGATGCTCTCGCTCGACAACGGCGGTCTTCATGCCGAGCTGGGCTGCACGGATCGCGGCGACGTAGCCGCCCGGCCCGCCCCCCACGACAACGATATCGAACGATGTGTCGGCCATAGTCTCAGTCCTTTCGGCGCGTCGTCGGGGCTAGAGCGTGACGCGATTAAGTTGATCCACCATCCCTCCTCACCCAGCTTCGGGTAAGCTCAGCG
>DATDHA010000042.1:0-9026 GCA_036521815.1 Alphaproteobacteria bacterium
GCCGGCCAAGAAGAAGGCCGCGAAGAAGCGCTAACACCGCGCAACGCGGGCCTGCATGCCCCCGCCGCGCGAGGGGATGCAGGCCCGCAGCCTTGATGGCCCCCGGCGACATAACTCACGCGCCGGGGTTCTTCTTTTTACAGCCTATCTTGCCCCGCCACTGGAAACGCCCGTCACTGGAATCGCCCGCCACTGGAATCGCCGCTCATTGGAAACGGATGACGACGAGATAGTCGGTGCCTGACTCGGCGGCCCATACCTCGCCTTTGCGTCCTGCCATCTGACGGATGTTCGCATCGCGTCGCGGGAGCGCGAATGTCTCGAAGGTTTGCTTGACAGGGTCGAAGCGCAAAATCGCATTCGCACCCCAATCGCTCAGCCAGACCTTGTCCTGCTCGTCGACATAGATCGCGTAGGGCTGGGGATGGGCACCCGGAAGTTTCCAGCCTTGCCACGCCCCGCTTATGGAATCGTAACGCGCCACCTGGCCGGCGTTCCATTCGCTGACCCAAACGCCACCCTTCGAATCCGACCATACGCGCCGGGCACCCTGGTCGTGCGTCGGCGGCTCGATCACCTTCGCAGCACCACTATCAATGTCGATGCGGCCGAGATAGCTGCCCGCAAGCGACGCATAGAAGACGGCACCTTCCGGCGTCGTCGTCATCCCATAGGGACCGACACCTTTCGGGGCGTCATAGACCTGCATTCCGCCGGTGCGGGGATCGAGAACGCCGTAGACGCCATTTTGGCCGGTGAACCATAGGATTCCCCGCCGATCGAAGGTCGCGGTATTGAGATTGGCGAGATCGTTGCCGTGCGGCGGCAATTTGTAGACGTCGACTTTCTGGGTTTGGGGATCGACCCGCACGATCGAATTGAGCCCGCCATCCGTAATCCACGGTGCGCCGTCGGGTCCCACGATGACGCCGTGAGGTGCGGCGTTCTCGCCGAGGGGAATGAGTGTCACCTTGCCGGTCTTGGGATCGAGATGGCCGAGCGCACCGGCGCGCTGAGCCGTGTACCAAACCGTCCCATCGGGTGCGGGATAGACATCGTGCGGCTCAGCACCTTCGGGCAAGGGGAACGCCTGCATCGTGTAATCCGCGCGCGCCGGTGCGGAAACCGCGAGTGCCAAGCCGAGCGTGAGAGCGCTTGCGATGACGTGCCGCATCGGACCCCTCCTCCAGTCGCTGAGATGGCATCAAGAGTCTGGGGTCGCTTGGCCATTTGCGCAAGGGTCGCTGGCCCTCGAAGCAGGACGCAATGGGGAGCCCGCCGGGCATAGCACGGCAACATCATGCGCGCGATTGACCGCACCGAAATCACCGCGCAAGACCGGCCGGAAGACTTCGAGGGCGACCTGCACGAGCAGGTCAGGTCCTGGCTCGATATCATTTTCTAGGCCTTCGGCCGGCACCAAGTGCTGCCAAAAATCCGGCGCGCACTCGAACATTCAGCACTGTACGTTTCGAATCCCGCTTTGTGACCTCGGACGCTGGACCAGGCAATGCAACGCTATTGCGCGCAACCGAAATAGCCGTCGAGTTTCTCGATCCGCTCCGCAATCAGGCGCGCGCGGCCGGCGGTGTAGCGGCTCGGCATTTCGGGGGACCAGCGACGCGGGTTTGGCAACACCGCCGCCATGAGCGACGCCTCCCGGAGGGTCAGGTGAGCGGCGTCTTTGTGGAAATAGGTGCGCGCCGCCGCTTGGGCGCCGTAAACGCCGTCCCCCCACTCGATGACATTGAGGTAGACCTCGAGAATCCGTTCCTTCGGCCACAGGGCATCGATCGTGAGTGCGAGGCCCGCTTCGATGCCCTTGCGGAAAAATCCGCCCCCCGGCCAAAGGAAAAGATTTCGCGCGGTCTGCATCGTGATCGTGCTTGCCCCCCGTAGCCTATTTTCCACTTCATACTCGTCAACGGCTTCGGAGACGGCCTGCCAATCGATCCCATGGTGGAAGCAGAAGCGATTGTCCTCGGAGGCGATCACGGCGTGCCGCAACTCGGGCGAAATCCCGCGGAGTGGAACGGGATCATGATGGATCGTACCGGCGACCGGAAGGCGCAACAGCATGAGAGGCGTCAGTGGCGGATCGACCCAGCGGTAGAGTAGGATAAGTGCAAACCAAATGGCGACGACCGCCAGAACCAGGCGAACCAGGACGCCCGCAAAACGGCGCCACCGTCGCCGACGGGTGCTCGTTCCGGCCCCGGTCGTGGAAAGCTCGGATCGCCCGCTCATCGCCACCACTCCATCGGACATCATTCAGCACTGCTTGCCACAGCGCAAACCCGGGTGGACGCCAATTCGATATAGATAGGCGACGACTCGTGCAATCCAACAGTCCGCCGAGCCCAACCAGCTCGCACCCGCTTCCGGCCTCTCGGAATGGCCGATTCCTTGCGATGTGCCACCTCAAGCACTTCGCCATTTCAAGCATTGGCGACACCGCCGGGTACCAACGATTGGCGGATACCATTTGCCGGCACTCTCGATTATTCTGACGGGCCAAACTTGTCCGGGCAATTAGCTCGCACTCGACGGGAAGGGAAAACGAAGATGGCGAATCCCCGCACCCCTTTTCGAATGTCGTCCGCTCGCCCGCATCTTGAGCCGCTCGAAGGCAAGCCGCTGATGGTTCACATCGTCGTCAATGTCGAGCACTGGCCATTCGACCAGAAGATGCCGCGCACGATCCTGCCCCCGCCTCACGGTCTCGATCAGGTTCCCGACGTGCCCAACTTCGCTTGGGCGGAATACGGATTGCGCTGCGGCATCCCCCGCATCCTCGCGCTTCTCGAGGATCGCGCACTTCCGGCCTCGGCGAGCATCAATGCGAGCGTAATCGAGGCCTATGCGCCGTGTGCGGAGGCAATACTCGAGGCAGGCTGGGAATTCATCGGCCACGGCGTGCACCAGCGCTCGATCCAGGACGCCGGCGACGAGGCCGCGGTCATCGAACTAGCACTCGACAAGATCGCACGGTTCGCTGGACGCCGCCCGCGCGGCTGGCTCGGCCCTGGGCTGCGGGAATCGTTCGAGACGCCCGATCTCCTCAAGTCGGCGGGAATCGAATACCTGTTCGATTGGGTCATCGACGATCTGCCAAGCTGGATGGACACCAAAAGCGGCCCTCTACTATCGATGCCCTACACGCTCGAGCTCAACGACAGCGTGATTTACGCTGTTGAGCGCCATGCCTCGCCGGAGATTTATCGCCGTTTCACTGACACGCTCGAGGTTTTCGAATGGGAATTGCGCCAGCAGCCGCGCGTGCTCACCCTCGCACTTCATCCCCACTTGATCGGCGTGCCCCATCGCTTCGTCTATCTCCAGAAAATACTCGATGTGCTGCTCGACCGCGAAGACGTCATCTTCGTGACGGGTGGGGCGATCGCCGATTGGTACGTCGAAGCCGAACGTAGTGCCATGGGGCGCGCCGGGCAGTGACAGAGGCAGTGGCGACGCATCTCGCGGCGGCATCCCCCGGAATCCGCGCGGAAAGATAGTATGATACCTAAATCGAACGCGGCCGCGCAGCCGGGCTGGAAACAGGGGCTCGCCTGGCTTGCCGTCTCCGTCATTCTCGTCTTCGCCGCCTCGAGGATCGGCTCGGCTGTCTCGTTTGCAAAGCTCGATCCGTGGTATGCATCCCTCGCGAAACCCGCTTGGACGCCGCCGAATGCCGTGTTCGGCCCTGTTTGGATAGTGCTTTACGTGCTCATGGCCCTGGCGGCGTGGCTGGTCTGGCGCGCGAGCGGTTGGCGCCGCGGCAAGCGCGCCTTGCTCCTCTACGCCATGCAACTCATCCTCAATTTCCTATGGCCGATTCTCTTCTTCGGACTCGGATGGGTGTTCGCGGCACTGATCGACGCGGTGGCACTTTGGGCCCTTCTGCTCGCCACCCTTCTCGAATTTCGCCGCCACTCGACCCTCGCAACGGCGGGCCTCGTGCCCTATCTCTTGTGGATGAGCTACGCAGTTTTCCTCAATTGGAGCGTGTGGCGGCTCAATGTCTGACCGGCCCATTTCGGTGCGACACCAAATGATCCCGATATTGTCTCATCAATGTCCCATTTGGGCTGCAACATCCTGCATTGCCGCTCGACGTTTGAGACAGCAGGAAGCGGATCGGCGTGGTTCAAATTTGAAATCGTGGGGAAGAAAATGAACATTGCAAAGCCTTCGATCTTGTTCGCGTTCGTGATTTGCCTCGTCGCTGCCCCTGCGATGGCAGCCGGGCCCGCCGCCGATCCCGCGGCGGCGGCAAACCTCCTCGCGCTCGTAAATCAGGCGCGCAGCAACGCTGGGTTGGCTCCCGTGCATGCGAACCCGGAACTCGGGGCAGCCGCCCAATCGCTCGCGGAAGACCTTGCGCGGCGAGGCGTCCTCTCGCACGAAGACAGCAAGGGCGCTGGCATCGATGTCCGCTTCTTGCAAAGCGGGTACCGCTATTCAATCGCCGCCGAAGTGGTCGCAGCACCGTTCACGAAGCCCGAGGACGTCATCGCCGACTGGATGGCGAACCCGTCGAATCGAGAACAGATTTTGACCGAGGACTTGCAGGACGCCGGGGTCGGATACGCCATCGGGCCGATTGGCAGCCTCCCCGGCCAGGCGAACGGCTTTTGGGTACTCGACATGGGCTCGCCCATCGTCGTCCACTATTGAGACGGACCGTCGAATTCATCGCCAAGCAATCGTGAGGTGATGGGGTGCCGGGCTGCCTGGCGCCGGTAAATCTCCGAAGGCACATGAAAGTAGTGCCGCACACGTGTTGCCGATGATCGCCGAGGTGCTCGAACGGGACCCGGCACTGCGTTAATTGAGCGCGTCGCGGTGCTCCACCGAAAAGACGTGGGCATAGAGGTTCGCGATCCATTGCTTGCCCTCCTGCGTCACGCGCAAATACCGAAGGGCATCGGCGATGTAGTGATTGACGACGTTCCAGAAAAAGCTGGGATAGGCCGCGCGCAGATCGGCGGAGCTCCGATAGCCCAATTTCGCGGCTGTTCCAGTCTCCTGAAATTCGGAGAAGAGCGCTGGAACCTTGCGCAGATAGTCGATGTCGGCGAGCTGTCCGGCGAGGTCCGATGCCCGCACGAGCCCTGGATAGTCGCCGGTTGGCGCATGCGTTTCATCCAGAGGTATCGGAAACCGCGTATGCTCGATGTTCGCCTCGACGATCTCCGTATCGATTTTCGCGAGTGTACCCTTCCCGAAGCGCTCGCGCACGAAGAGCTTCGAGCGGGTGACGTGATAGGGTGTGAGCGATACATCGGTGGCACCGGGCGGCAGCGCGATGGTCTCACCCTGTAAGCTGATGACATAATGCCCATGGCGATCGCCACGACAGACGCCGCGCACATAGCCAATGTCGTGACAGAGCAGCGAAATTATGAAGTGCAACCAGTCGTGCGGCGTGACACCTCCCTCGCTGATATGCTTGCCGCGCAGAACCTCCTGGCCAAGCAGCGTCACCATGATCGTGTGCTCGACGTCGTGGTAGGGCGCGTCGCTGTTGGCGATGTTCTCGAGGGCCAGGTTTCCAACGAATTCTATAATTCCGGGATAACCGGGCTCCAGCAGGCCGTAGACGCGCTGATACATCCCCTGCAACTGGTCGACAAATGCGTCGATGACGAGCTGCGTTGGATTGAACATCCGACCCTCCCGCGAAACGGGCTATGGCTGCGGCACTTGCGTCAAACGAGACAAGGTAGAATCGCTGCCATGCCCCATTCCCGTCGTGGCGCATTGGGAATGCCGCATTCTCGCGCGGGTGGGCGCCAGATGCAAAGGTCTAAAGGGGGCATGCCGGCGAGCGCCATGAGACGCCGTGCCGGCAAAGCCCTTCGACGGATTGCCTGGCAATCGCGGCGAGCCTATTCGGCGGCCGCCTTGCCCTTTGTGCCAAGGCCGAGACGCTCGACCACGCCGCGCCCATAAGCCTGGTCCGCTTTGGCGAAGTGACCGATCTGGCGCAACTGGATCTCCTCCGGCACGCCCTGCATGGCGGCGGCGATATTGTCGAAAAGTTGCTTCTGCTGCGCCTTCGACATCAGGCGGAAGAGCGCACCCGCCTGGCCATAGTCGTCATTGCCCTCGCGGTGATCGTAGCGATCGGCGTCACCCGAGATTTTGAGCGGCGGCTCCTTGAAACGATGGCCTTCAACCGGGCCACCGAAGCTGTTGGGCTCGTAATTGACGGCACCGCCATGATTGCCGTCGAAACGCATCGCACCGTCGCGATGATAGTTGTGCACCGCTGATCGCGCCCTGTTGACGGGTAGGCTTTCATGATTGACGCCGAGGCGGTGGCGATGTGCGTCGGCATAGGCGAAAATGCGGAACTGGAGCATCTTGTCCGGGCTGTGGCTGATGCCGGGCACCACGTTCGCCGGCGAGAACGAAGCCTGCTCGACCTCGGCGAAATAGTTCTCCGGATTCCGATTCAACTCGAGGACACCGACATCGATGAGCGGATAGTCCGCGTGCGGCCAGACCTTGGTGAGGTCGAAGGGGTTGTAAGGCGTCCTCTCCGCGTCGGCCTCGGGCATGATCTGCACGCTAAAGCGCCATTTTGGATAGTCGCCGCGCTCGATCGATTCGAAGAGGTCGCGCTGGTGACTCTCGCGATCGTCGCCCACGATGCGCGTCGCGTCGGCGTTTGTGACGTTGGCGATACCCTGCATCGATTTGAAATGGAATTTGACCCAGAAACGCTCATTCTTGCTGTTTATGAAGCTGTAGGTGTGGCTGCCGAAGCCGTGCATCTGGCGGTAATTCTTGGGCAGGCCACGGTCGGAGAAGAGGATCGTGACCTGGTGCAGGCTTTCCGGAGAGAGCGACCAGAAATCCCACATGGCCGTTGGATTGCGCAGGTTCGACTTGGGGTCGCGTTTTTGGGTGCGGATGAAATCGGGAAACTTGTATGGATCGCGTACGAAGAAGACCGGCGTGTTGTTGCCGACCAAGTCCCAATTGCCTTCCTCGGTATAGAACTTGATCGCAAAGCCGCGCACATCGCGCTCGGCGTCCGCCGCACCGCGCTCGCCGGCGACCGTCGAGAAGCGAAGGAAGCATTCGGTCTTCATGCCGACTTTGCTGAACACTTTCGCCTTGGTGTAGCGGGTGACGTCCTTGGTGATGGTGAGGGTGCCGTATGCGCCCGAGCCCTTGGCGTGCACGATCCGCTCCGGGATGCGCTCGCGATTGAAATGGGCGTGCATTTCGAAAAGCGGCCAGTCCTGAACGAGGAGCGGGCCACGAGGGCCGGCCGTCAGGCTGTTTTGATTGTCGCCGACTGGAATGCCGGCGGCCGATGTCAATACCGGACGCTTGGAAGTCGTGCGTTTCGTGGCCACGGGGAACCCCCTTTTGAACGAGCGCCTTGGGCTTTCCCTGACGGCACGCTCAGCCGATTCGGGAGGATGAAATCTCGTCAGGAAGGCTAAGTAGAATAATTCTAAGGTGCAAGTGATAATTTTGCCGAGAACCCGTCCTCGGAAGTCCGCCGAGCCAACATTGAGAGGCGTTGTCAACGTGAATCGGTTTGATTTTCATTGTGTTAGCTCTGGCCCAAGGGCTGAAGGCGTGAGCTGCGCATCCAACTTATCGTCGGTATGCATGAACCGCATACAAAATCATTGGCGGCGAGCACGCTTTACCTAAGTATCTAAAGATAATCGTCTATTGCCCTGCCAAATGCGCCTGTCCTCGCCTTACCGGAGAGCACTTTATTCCCTAAAGGCCACCTCATGGCCTAAATAGATCGCGAATTAACTTGCATGATGAAAGTGACTGTTTTATGTTCCTATCACTTTGATAGTCACTTGGGGGCACGCCCATGCAACGTAAAAGCCTTGGCAACATGCAATGCCCCATCGCCCGCAGCCTCGACCGGGTCGGCGAGTGGTGGAGCATCTTGATCCTGCGGGACGCCTTTCACGGCCTGACGCGCTTCGATCAATTCCAGAAGAGCCTCGGCATCGCACCGAACATGCTGACGCGACGCCTCAACGGCATGGTTGAATCGGGGCTGCTTGAGCGCCGCCGCTACTGCGAGCATCCGCCGCGCGACGAATACGTGCTGACCGAGCGCGGGCGCGACTTCCAACCAGTGCTCTGGGCTTTCCTCGCGTGGGGCAACAAGCACTTCGCCACCGAGGGCAAGAGCGTGATCGTGGTCGATGCCAATACAGGTGCCGAGGCCGATCCCGTGGTGGTCGACCGGACCACGGGCCGGCTGCTCGCGGGGCCAGGTTTCCGCTCCGCCCCCGGGCCAGTCGCCGACCACCGCACCCAGCGGCGCCTTGCCAGCGTGCAAGACGGAGACGCTTCGGCGTCTTCGACGAACTCAACGCAACACTAGGGCACGTGTCATGACCGACGTGGCATTCGAGTCGAACGTCAGCGTTCTTCCTGTGACGACCAAACGGAACCTGCGACCGAGGCATCTCGCGATTGCCGGTGTCGGTCTGCTGACGGCACTTGCGGCGGCCTGGTATGGCCACCAATGGTGGACCGTCGGCCGCTTCATCGAGAGCACGGACGATGCGTATGTCGGCGGCGACGTGACAGTGATCGCACCCAAAGTCGCCGGCTTTATCGCCGAGGTGGCGGTTGCCGACAACCAGACGGTCCATGCCGGGGACCTCCTCGTCAAGATCGACGACCGCGACTACCGCGCAGCGCTCGCAAAGGCCGTTGCGGCCGTGGCAGCACAAGAGGCGGCGCTTGCCAATCTCGACGCCACGCGCCGGCGCCAGGACGCAACGATCGCCGAGGCGAAGGCGGAGATCGCCGCGGCCGACGCCGAGGCCGCCCGTACCCAATTCGACGTCGCCCGCTATCGCCAGCTCGCGTCCGATCAGTACGCCTCGACCCAGCGCCTCCAGCAAGCCGACGCCGACCACAAGAAGGCGATCGCCGCCGCCGACAGGACCCGCGCCGCACTCGACGCCGCCGAGAGCGAGCTCGCGGTGATCGACACGCAGAAGCAGCAGGTTCGGGCGGCC
>DATDHA010000043.1:0-3719 GCA_036521815.1 Alphaproteobacteria bacterium
GGCCATCTCGTGGCATTGGTGATGTTACGGCGTGATGCTGTTGAGGTGCGCGGGTTGTTTAGGGATGCCGTACGTAGTTGCCTTGTAGTTAGTGCTCCATTCGATCTTGCGAGCGACGATCCGGTGCGCCGCCGGAAGGTCGCGGCCTTTCTGTCGCGATCCGAGGATTTGGCGGCGGCAAGCCCGATCCGATTTGCGATCGGAAACCGCGTCCCATTCCACATCACCTACGGCGCCATGGACCTTCCCGAACTCATTCCGCAAGCGACCCGGATGGCCGAAGCACTAAGCACTGCGGGAAGCATTGCCGAGCTTCTTGAACTTGAGGGTCGCAACCACTTCAATACGCACGAAGACTGCGGCATAGCGGATGGTCCGTGGGCGGTCAAGGCGCGCAGCCTCTTGCGCGACACCTGATCCCGGTGGATTATCCATCGTTCCGTCGGCGAGGAGACAAATATGGCTCGGCTTCGGCACTTTGCGATTGTTGTCCGCGACCTTGAAAAGGCAGCACGGTTCTACGAGGACGTATTCGACCTCAAGCGCGTCGGGCGCGAAGACCTCGACTTCGCCTCAGGCATCTACCTCAGCGACGGTGTCATCAATCTCGCGCTCCTCAAATACCGCGGCAAGCGGGGATCGGGGCTTGAAGACGCCGAGAGCTTTGTCGGCGCCCACCATTTCGGCTTTCAGGTCGACGATATGGCCGCGACCCAGAAACGAATCGAAGCTGCCGGCGGCACCTTCTTCTTCGATCTCGGCAATGATCAGGAGAAGGAGAATTTCGAGCGCAAATTCAAGGACCCTGACGGCATAATCTTCGACATCTCTCGCAAGGGCTGGCTTGGCGCCAAGGGTTGAGCCTCAATCCGTTAGGGCACCGAAGCGACGGCCGATATCTCCACCAACAGCTCAGGCAAGGCGAGGCGCGACACCTCGACGATCGCGCTTGCCGGTCCGTCCTTCGGGAAATACCGCAATCGGATATCCGCGATCTCGTTGAAAGCCCGAATGTCGGTTACGTAGACAGTTACGCTGACAACATCCGCCATGTCGGCGGCATGGGTGCTGAGAATGACCCGAATATTTTCGAGGACCTGGACCGCCTGGGCGCGCAGATCGCCCTTGCCGACGATCCGCCCTTCAGCGTCGAGTGCCACCTGACCCGCGATGAACAAGAGCGGCCCCGCTGTCACGCGAACGGCGTTGGAGTAATGGGGTTTGAGCGGTTTTGGGACCCCGTCGGGATTGACCGCGGTTTTGCGTGTTGAGGTCATCGACCCTCCCCAAGCTTGCGACAGGTTCCTCTCATCCCGGCATCAAGACGGCCGAGCGCCTCGTTCCTTGCCATGCACGCGATCGAGCGCCTGCTCGATGGCGGCAATGATGCCAAGATATCCCGTGCAGCGACAGAGATTGCCGCTGAGCTCGGCACGGATCCTTGCGCGATCGGCCCCTGGCAGGCGCGTCACAATATCATAGGCGGTCGCGAGCATGCCCGGCGTACAGAAGCCGCACTGAAGGGCATGGCATTCGGTGAAGCAGCGATGAATGACCGCCATGGTCTCGTCACCTTTGTACCCCTCGACCGTGCGTATATGGCACCCGTCAGCACTGGCAGCGAGCATAAGGCAAGCGCGCATCGGCCGTCCGTCGACCAGCAGCGTGCAGGCACCGCACACCCCATGCTCGCACCCAAGGTGGGTACCCGTCAGGCGCTGACCGTCACGGATGAAATCCGCAAGCGAAGTCCGCGGCTCAATGAGCCCTTCGACGGGATAGCCGTTGAGGCGGATTTGAATCTTGATCATGCGGCCAGGGCCTCGCGCGCCGCTCGAACCATGCTCGTTTCAAATAGCGCAAGGTCGTGAAACGTCAGCGCCTCGATGAGCCCAACGTTTTCGAGGTCCGCACAAACCGCCTTCTTTATCGTCGGACCTTCAGCACTCGTCCACCTCGTTATCTCCGCGATTCGTCGCGCGGTAAGGGGCATGATCGTGGGCGAATGGGCGCGCCCCACGAGCACCGCTCGGACGGAATCGCGCGCCCGGTCGATCGCCACAACGGCAAAAGCCTCTGCAAAGTCGCCCGGCTTTGCGCATATTTTGCAATGACCCCAGCGCAGCGTGCCATCGAAACGCGGCAAGCGGATTGCCGTGATGATCTCGTCGTCGGCGAGTGCGGTTGTGAGCGGGCCGGTCAGAAAGTCGGCGACTTGTATTCTCCGTGTACCCCGCACACTCCTAAGATCGAGTGCGGCGTCCAATGCGATCATCGTCGGAGGCCAATCTGCTGCCGGATCGGCATGCGCCAGGCTGCCCCCAAGGGTCCCACGATTGCGCACCGCGCGATAGGCGATGCCGCTCGCGACCCGCTGCAAGAGCCCATGGGTGACGTCCGTGACGCGCCCATCCTCGATATCGGCGTGGCAGAGGCCAGCACCCAGGATCATTTCATCGCTCGTATTTTCTACCCGTTGAAGCTCAGTGAGCCGCCCGATATCGATCACGAGCTCAGGCATGACGAGCCGCAAATTGAGCATCGGCCCAAGCGACTGACCGCCGGCAAGCAGGCGGCCACGTCCAGCGCCGTCCGCGAGAAGGCGCAGCGCCTCTTCGATGGATTCCGGCCGTACATAGGCGAATTTGCCGGGCTTCATGAGCGTGAGTGCGCTTGCCGGATCGCGTCGAGCACCCGCCTCGGAGTCATCGGCGTCTCGAGGATTTCAGCACCCAGCGGGCGGAGCGCGTCATTGACCGCGTTGGCGATCGCCGCGGGTGGGCCGATCGCCCCGGACTCGCCCACGCCCTTCATGCCGAACTCCGAGAAGGGCGAAGGTGTTTCCATGTGCACGATACGCACATCCGGAATCGCCGCAGCGCCGGGGACGCGATAGTCGGCGAGGGTGGCGGCCATCGGTTGACCCTGCGCGTTATAGGCCGACTCCTCGTAAAGCGCATTGCCGATTCCCGCCGCGAGACCGCCGATCACCTGGCCCTCGACCAAAAGCGGGTTCACCATGCGCCCGCAGTCCTCAACGATCACGTAATCGAGGATTTCGATCGCGCCGATCTCGGGATCGACTGCCACCGTGACACCGTGGACCGAGTAGGAAAAGACGCCGCCGTCGATCGCCTTATAGCCTGCAATTGCGGTAAGGCCCTGAGGATCGACATCCGACGGCAGCTCCTCCGGATGATGGTACCAGGCACGGCCGATCTCGGCGAAGGAAACACTACCCTGCGGGCAAACGACGTGGCCGCCGCGGATTTCAATTTCTGCCTCCTTCGCCTGCATAAGGTGGGCCCCTATGCGGGCAAGGGGCTTTCGCAGGAGCCTGCAAGCGGTGGCGACGGCGCCGCCTGCGGAGACCGTGCTGCGCGAGGTATAAGTGCCGGTTCCAGCGGGCGAGACCGAAGTGTCGCCATATCGCACCGTCACTTTTGCAGGATCGATGCCGAGTATCTCGGCGGCAATCTGAGCGAAAATCGTCTCGTGACCCTGACCGTGAGAATGAACACCAACGTCGACCACGAGCTCGCCGTCGCCGGTGAGCCGCGCCGTCGCCGGCTCGAGCCCCGGAACCAACTCGATTCCCCAGGCGGAATAACCGAATGGCCCCGTGCCATAGGCGGTCTGCTCGTAAAAGGCGGCAAATCCGAGACCGACGAGCCGCCCATCGGGCTCGCCGCGCTTCTGCCTTTCGCGCACCGACTCGA
>DATDHA010000044.1:0-5657 GCA_036521815.1 Alphaproteobacteria bacterium
GCAGCGTCGGTCGCCCGCGCCCTTCCCATGTTGGCGACTTCGCTCGGGTTCCTCGCGGTGCCCGTGCTCGGCATGATCGTTTCGGCCGTGATATTCGGCGAGACAATCTCCCTGGCTTTGGCGGGCGGGGCGGCACTCGTCCTGGCCGGAGTCGGCCTCGTGGCGTTGGGTACGGCGCGCGGCTGACTTTCTCCTGGAGTACGTCCGTTTGGGCCTCGCCGCATCGCGCATGAGAGTTTTTTCATATTTCCCCTACACGGCGCGGCGCGCGTCCACTAAACTCCGCCGCCGATGCGCACACTTTATCATCTCTGGCTCTCGCCCTTTTCCCGGAAAGTCAGAATCGCGCTGCGCGAGAAGAAGCTCGACTTCGAGATGCAGATCGAGAAGGTGTGGGAGCGGCGTCCGGAATTCGTCGCCCTCAATCCCGCCGGGCAAGTACCCGTCTTCATCGACGAGGACGGCACCGCCGTGGTCGACAGCAGCGCCATCTGCGAATACCTCGAGGTGGTCTACCCCGAGCCGACGCTCTATGGCGCCTCTCCGCAGGAGGGTGCCGAGATTCGCCGGCTTGCGGCATGGTTCGACCTCAAATTCGCCCGCGAGGTTACGGCTAATCTCGTCGGCGAAAAATTGGCCAAGCGCCTCCTTGGCCGCGGCGAACCGAGCTCCGGCGCCATACGGGCCGGACTGCAGAACATCCACCAGCATCTCGACTATATCGGCTACCTCGCGGATCGCCGGAATTGGCTCGCGGGTGAAGCGTTTTCGATGGCCGATGTCGCGGCGGGGGCCCAGCTCTCGGCCGTCGATTATATCGGCGACGTGCCATGGGACGAATATCCCCGCGCGCGGGAATGGTATGCGCGCCTCAAGTCGCGCCCGAGCTTTCGCCCGCTCCTGGCCGATCATGTTGCAGGCACTCCGCCGTCAGCGCACTATGCCGACCTCGACTTCTAAAACCTTATTGCGGAGCGCCGGGTGAGCGCGCGGCGGCTGTTCGTCTTCGGCCTCGGCTATACCGGTGCCCGATTGGCGCGCACCTGTCTCGCGGACGGTTGGGGCGTTGGCGGCACCTGCCGCAGCGACGCGGCGGCGGCGACGCTGTGCCGCTTTGGCATCGAGACCTTCCTTTTCGACCGCGACCACGCGCTCGCCGATCCCGGCGCGGCACTTGCCGGTACGACGCATTTATTATCCTCGGTTCCACCCGATGGCGAGGGGGATGCAGTGCTCGATTGCCAAGGCAGCGACATCGCCGCACTCAAGGGAGTCGAATGGGTCGGCTACCTCTCGACCACCGGCGTCTACGGCGATCGGGAAGGCGGCGAAGTCGATGAGAATTCGGCGCTGTCGCCGACGAGTGCCCGCGCACGTCGGCGCGTGGAGGCAGAAGCCGGCTGGCTGGCACTCGGCAAGGCCCACGATCTGCCGGTGCATATTTTCCGCCTTGCGGGCATCTACGGGCCCGGCCGAAGTGCGATCGACGCGGTGCGCTCGGTCACGGCAAGGCGGATCGCCAAGCCGGGCCATGTCTTTTCGCGCATACACGTCGACGATATCGTTGCGACACTCCGCGCTTCGGCAGCGCGGCCAAATTCCGGCGCCATCTATAACGTGTGCGACGATCACCCCGCGCCGAGCGAGGCGGTGATCGCTTATGCCTGCGAGCTCCTGGGGCTTGAGCCCCCACCACTCATCCCGATCGAGAAAGCGGAGCTTTCGCCGATGGCGGCGAGCTTCTATCGCGACAACAAGCGGGTGAGCAACGCGCGGATCAAGCGCGAACTCGGCGTGAGACTTCGATTTCCCGATTATCGCACTGGCCTCGCGGCACTCCTCAAATCCCAGGCCTGACCGGCCTCAGCCGAGTCGGTCGCTGAGCTTCGCGACGGTGTCGCACATCCGCTCGAGGTCGTGCGGCTCGGAAAGGCGGTGGCCAGCACCCTTGACGAGTGCGATCTCGACGTCTTGCGAGGTCAGGCGGTCCTGGATGCGCATCGATGTCTGCCACGGCACGTCCGGATCGGCGAAACCGTGGATGAGCCGCACGGGACCATCGAACGGGATGGCGCCGCCGAGCAGCAAATTGCGCTTGCCGTCCTCGATCTGGGCGAGGGTGACGGGCGTTGGCTCCGGGTCGTACTCGGACGGCAAATAAATGACACCGTCGCGCGTAAGGGTGGTGCGCTGCTCGGCCGAGAAATTCCGCCACATCAGATCCTCGGTGAAATCCGGGGCTGCCGCGATACCGACCAGGCCCTTGACACGGTCCGGACGTTTCGTCGCGACCAGCAACATGATCCACCCGCCGAGGCTCGATCCGACGAGAAGAAGTGGGCCCGACGTGAGCGTGTCGAGTGCCAAGAGCGCGTCCCGCAACCAGTCGCCGATCACGGTTTCCTCAAAGCGGCCGGAGGATTGGCCGTGACCGCTATAGTCGAAGCGCAGGAACGCCTGGCCGCGATGTTTGCAAAGCGCTTCCAGCGCCAGCGCCTTGCCGCCGGTCATGTCGGAGCGCAGGCCGGTCAAAAACATGACGGTTGGTGACCGGCCATCCAACTTGTGATAGGCGATAGTGCCGCCGGCCGGTCGCGCTAGCCGTCGAAACGGCGGGCTCTCGTGCGATTGCGCGGCAAACATATGTCTCTCGGTTCGATCTGGCATGGGTATCGATACGCACTCTAGCATTGAGACGGGGCGACACCCAACCGAGGCGGTGCGCGCCGAACGGCCAACCGTGCTGCAGGTCTTGCCGGCCCTGGGCGCTGGGGGTGCGGAGCGGGGCTGCGTCGACGTAGCGACAGCGCTGGTGCGCAACGGCGGCCGCGCCCTCGTCGCCTCCGCCGGTGGCCCGCTCGTGCGTGAGCTGGCCCGCGCCGGAGCCGAGCACATCGTTCTTCCGCTTGCGAGCAAAAACCCCTTTGTGATGCGCGCGAACGTGGCCCGGCTCGTCTCGATCATCGAGCGCAACGGCGTCGAAATCGTGCACGCGCGGAGCCGTGCGCCGGCATGGAGCGCCATTGCCGCAGCGCGGCGCACAGGGTGTGCCTTCCTCACCACCTTTCACGGCAAATATTCCGAGGGCAACTACTTCAAGCGCCTGTACAACTCGGTGATGGTGCGAGGCGACCTCGTCATCGCGATCTCCGCGCATATCGAAGCGCTCATCCAGGCGCGCTATGGCACCGACCCGGCGCGCATCCGCCTCATTCCCCGCGGGATCGACCTCGAGATTTTCAATCCGGCCCACGTCGCCGCGTCGCGCCTCGTCCAACTCGCGCAACAGTGGCGCCTTCAGGACGGCATGCCCGTTATCATGCTGCCGGGGCGACTCACCCGATGGAAGGGGCACCACGTCCTGATCGACGCCTTGGCGCGTCTCGGACGTCTCGATGTCCGATGCGTTCTCGTTGGCTCCGATCAGGGCCGCAGCGGGTATCGCCGGGAGCTCGAACATCGCGTGGCGCAATTGGGGCTGACCCCCGTCGTCCATATCGTCGATCATTGCAACGACATGGCGGCCGCCTACATGCTCTCCGACGTGGTCGTCTCGGCCTCGACGGAGCCCGAGCCGTTCGGCCGCGTGACGGCGGAAGCGCAAGCGATGGGCCGACCGGTGATCGCAAGCGATCACGGCGGCGCGCGCGAGATCGTGCTCGCGAGCGAAATGAGCTGGCTCACGCCACCGGGCGACGCCGAAGCACTCGCCGAAGCGCTCTCCCAGGCGCTCGCCCTCGACCCCCGGGTGCGCCAACAACTTGCGCAATCCATGATCGTTCGCGCCCATGAGCGATTCTCGAAGGAGACCATGTGCGAGCGCACTTTGGCGGTCTATGACGAGCTTCGCGAACGCGCGACCGTGGGCGCGTGACGTCCGGGCGGCAGCGCATCCTCGTCATCAAGCTCGGCGCCCTCGGCGATTTCGTCCAGGCGATGGGTCCGATGGCGGCAATCCGCCGCCATCATGGCGATGCCCACATCGTCTTGTTGACGACGGCGGCGTTCGCGGAACTTGGCGGCGCCTCAGACTATTTCGACGATGTCTGGCTCGACGAGCGGCCCTCGATACTCGCCCTTGGCGAGTGGCAGCACTTTCGACGGCGCTTGCGCACGGAGCGTTTCGAGCGCGTCTACGACCTTCAAACCTCGGACCGAAGCGGGTGGTATTTCCGTCTCTTCTGGCCCGGCCCGTGGCCGGAATGGTCGGGTATCGTGGCGGGCTGTTCCCATCCCCACGACAATCCTGCGCGGGAACGCATGCACACGGTCGATCGTCAGGCCGATCAACTGCGCATCGCCGGAATCCGGGAGGTGGGATTGCCCGACGTGTCGTGGGCGAAAGCGGATATGAGCCGCTTCGCATTGCCGAGCCGCTACGCCCTCCTCGTGCCAGGCGCCTCGCCGCATCGGCCGGCGAAGCGCTGGCCGCTTGAGCGGTATGCCGGACTTGCTTCCACATTGGAGCGCTCCGGTATCGTACCCGTGATCCTCGGCACCAAGGCCGATCGTTCGTTCGGCGGGGCGATCGTGTCGCGTGCGCCGAGTGCGCGCGATCTGACCGGCGAGACCAGCCTTGCCGAGATCATCGTCCTCGCGCGCGATGCCGCACTCGCGGTCGGCAACGACACGGGGCCCATGCATCTGACGGCGGCAACGGGCTGCCCCTCGCTCGTGCTTTTTTCCGACGCATCCGACCCAACGCTTTGCGCGCCGCGGGGACCGCGGGTGACGATCTTGCGGCGCCGGCGGCTCGAGGAGCTGAAAGAAGCGGAGGTGCTCGCGGCACTCCCGCGCGACGACGCTCGGCCTTAACGGTAAAGAAAGCCTTGCATGGCAGCGTTCGATCACTAGACTTAGGCCGGCTGCGGTTCCGGCAGTCATGTGGAATCACGCGCGCCTACCGGAACGGCTCGTCGCGGGAGGGCGGAGTCGTGTGGCGCGCCTTACAAGTGAAGGAGACACTAAATAGCTAGACCCCCTTTTGAGATGACGCCGTCCCGGGACGGACCGGCGATCAACGAACAAATCCGTGCAGCCGAGGTCCGGCTGATCGACGAAAATGGCGAAAATATCGGGGTTGTCCCGATAGCCCAGGCACTCGGGCGAGCCGAGCAGGCGGGTCTCGATCTTGTCGAGATCGCACCACTGGCCGAACCTCCGGTCGTCAAGATCCTCGATTTCGGCAAGTTCAAATACGAGGAACAGAAGAAGAAGAACGAGGCGCGCAAGAAACAAAAGGTCATCGAGATCAAGGAGATCAAGATGCGCCCCTCGATCGACGACCACGATTATCAGATCAAGATGCGCGCGGTCGTGAAGTTCCTCGAGGAAGGCGACAAGGTCAAGGTCACCCTTCGCTTCCGGGGCCGCGAGCTCGTTCACCAGGAGATCGGCATGCGCGTGCTCGAGCGCGTGCGCGGCGATCTGATCGAGCTTGGCAAGGTGGAGCAATTCCCCAAGATGGAAGGCCGGCAGATGACGATGGTGATCGCACCAAAATAGCGGGTGCGGCCACGCCATCGGGTGGACTTCGTCGAGGGCGTACTGCCTCGATACCTCGTCCGAGCTTCGTGGCATAATCCTCCCCGTGGACCCGCCGAGGCCCACCTCTTCTCTTCTCTGTCAAGGGAGGGTCGTCATGTCCTCATATGTTC
>DATDHA010000045.1:0-3239 GCA_036521815.1 Alphaproteobacteria bacterium
TACGAGATCGGTGCTGGGACGTCGGAAATCAGGCGTTGGCTGATCGGCCGGGAAATCTTCGAGGAGTCGAGATAAGGGCCTCGGCTTCAGCGTGGCGCGCTGGGGCGACGGGCTCGGGCTTATGGGCTTACATCGGCGCGTTCTTGCACTAAACTACGGGCAAACCGAGGTTCGCGCGCCGCAGGGAAGCATCCGGATGATCTATCTCGTTGCGATATTCGTATCACCGCTTGCCTTGATTCTGATCGGCAAGCCTTTTCAGGCGATCGCAAATCTGATTCTCTACATTCTCGCCCTAGCACTTGTGGTGACGCTCGTCTTTTCCTGGCTTGGCGCGTTACTCTGGCTCATCGGCGTCGTGCACGCAATCCTCGCGATCAACGCCCACAAGGCGGACCTTCGCAACAAGGCGCTGATCGAGGCCGTCAAGGCGCAAGTGCAAAAATGAGGACGGGACTTCAAGTGCCCGGGATCACGGACGATCGGGAGGACACGATGGGGAGCAAGCTGATCTCTTCGGGCGGCGAATGGGAGGAGATCGCCAGCTATTCGAGGGCGGTAAACGACGGCGATTTCGTGTTCGTTGCGGGCACCACCGGCTACGACTATGAAAAGCGGTCGGTCGCACCGGATGTGGTCGAACAGACCGAGCAGACCTTCCGAAACATCGAGAAGGCGCTCGCCCAAGCGGGTAGCTCGCTCGCGGATACCGTGCGCGTCGTCGTTTATCTCGTCAGCCCGGACGATTTCAAGCTCGTGGCGCCCGTCTTCGGCCGCAAGTTCAAGGGAATCAAGCCCGCAAATTCCACCGTCGTCGTGGCAGCCCTGATCGATCCACGCCTCAAGATCGAGATCGAGCTAACCGCGCGCAAGCAACCGCACTAGACTTTGGGACGGCAGTCCTCGGGAGGGCGGCAACATGTCGGCAAGCGAGCGTATCGAAATCCCGGCACGCAAGGGCAAGGCGGTGATCCTGAAGAAGGGCCAGACCGTGCGTGTCATCAATACCCACGGCACCCAAGTGGTCGATACCTGGGCGTTCAATCTTGCCGATCCGCGAGAGTTCATGTCGATGGAACATACGCGCACGCACACGCTGCGCGCGATTCCGAAGGTCGGCGACGTTTTCGTCACAAACCGACGTCGGCCCATCCTCAAGCTTGTCGAGGATACCTCGCCCGGCATTCACGACACCATCCTGGCGGCGTGCGACCGCTACCGCTACGAGCAGTTGGGCTGCAAGGAATATCACGACAACTGCACGGACAATCTCGCGGCCGGCCTGGCGGAGCTCGGCATGACGCCGCCGGAGACCCCGAGCCCGCTCAACCTCTTCATGAATATTCCGATCAAGCCGGATGCCAGCCTGAGCTTCGAGCCGACGGTGTCGAAGCCCGGCGACTGGGTGGCACTCCGCGCCGAGTTCGATTGCATCGTCGCGTTCTCGTCATGCCCGCAGGACATCATCCCGATCAATGGGCTGGCCCGGAAACCGACCGAGGCGCATTTCGAAATCACCTGATTGCGGAGGGTCATAAGCACCATGCCTACAATCTTGATTACCGGCGCCGGCCGTGGGCTGGGGCTCGAATTCGTCCGTCAATACGCGGCCGACCACTGGCGCATCCATGCCTGCTGTCGCGACCCCGAGACGGCCGCCGGGCTCAACAAGATCAAGGGCGACGTCGTCCTCCACCGCCTCGACGTCCGCGATCATCCGCAAATCGCGGCACTGAGCTCGGCACTCAAGGGCGAGCCAGTCGACATCCTCATCAACAATGCCGGCATCTATGGCCCGCGTGGCGTGCCGATTGCACAGATAGCAGAGGAGTCGTGGCTCGAGACGTTCCACGTCAATTCGGTCGCCCCCCTCCGGATTGCGGACGCGCTTGCCGAAAATGTCGAGAAAAGCGGCAAGAAGACCATGATCTTCATCACCAGCCAGATGGGCTCGGTCGCGCGGATGAGCCCGGGCGCCCACCCGTACCGGATGAGCAAGACGGCCCTCAATTCGGGTGTTCGGAATATCTCGCTCGAATACGAAAGCCGCGGCATCGTCTGCGTCTTGCTCCACCCTGGCTGGGTAAAGACGGACATGGGCGGGCCGGGTGCCGCACTCGAGATCAAGACGAGCATCGGCAGCATGCGCACCGTGATCGCGGGGCTCAAACGGTCGGACAACGGGCGCTTTCTCAACTATGACGGTGCCGAGATCCCCTGGTAGGGAGAGATTATGCGGCTCAGCGATTCGCAGGCGATGATCCGCGACACCGCGCGCAGCTTTGCGCGCGAGCGACTGGCGCCTCACGCCGCGGCATGGGACCACGAAGCGCGATTTCCCAAGGAGGCCCTTGCCGAAATGGCCCACCTCGGCTTCATGGGCATGCTGCTGCCCGAAGAATGGGGTGGTGTCGGCGCCGACGTGATCGCCTATGCGCTTGCGATCGAGGAGATCGCGGCCGGCGACGGGTCGTGCGCTGGAATCATGAGCGTGCACAACTCGGTCGGCTACATGCCGATTTATCGCTTCGGCAGCGAGGATCAGAAGCGACGGTTCCTCCCGCGCATGGCGAAGGGCGAATGGCTCGGCGCCTTCTGTCTGACCGAGCCGCAGGCCGGTTCGGACGCCTCGAATTTGCGCACGCGCGCACGCCGCGAAGGCAATCACTATGTCCTGAACGGCACGAAGCAGTTCATCACGAGCGGGAGCACCGCCGGTGTGGCGATCGTCTTCGCGGTGACCGACCCCGAACGAGGCAAGAAAGGCATTTCGGCGTTCATCGTGCCGACCGATAATCCAGGCTACAAAGTCGCGCGCAAGGAGGAGAAGATGGGCCAGCGCGCTTCGGACACCTGCCAGATCGTCTTCGAGGATTGCCGGCTGACGCCGGATCTTCTTCTCGGCGAGGAAGGCGAGGGCTATCGCATCGCACTCGCCAACCTCGAAGGCGGGCGCATCGGCATCGCCGCCCAAGCGCTCGGCATGGCGCGCTCGGCCTACGAGGCGGCCCTCGCCTACGCCAAGGAGCGCGAGAGCTTCGGCAAGCGCCTCATCGGCCATCAGGCCGTCGCTTTCCGCTTAGCCGAAATGGCAACGCAAATCGAGGCGGCGCGCCAGTTGGTACTCCACGCGGCGGCCCTCCGCGACGCGGGCGAGCCGTGCCTCAAGGAAGCCTGCATGGCGAAGTTGTTCTCGACGGAGATGGCCGAGCGCGTGTGCTCTGACGCGATTCAGATCC
>DATDHA010000046.1:0-1726 GCA_036521815.1 Alphaproteobacteria bacterium
AGCATCAGGAAGAGATTGTTCTCCGCGATGCCGAGCTCGATGTGCTGGCCCTGGGGCGACTGGACCCAGCGCTGCGCGGAGACAACTTGCTCTTCCTTGAAGCGGTCGGCCATCGTCTCGCGGTCGAAGATGCCCCGGCGATTGACCCATGGCCCGAGATTGGTCGAGACTGTCACATCGGGTGATGTCGTGACGATTCGTTCGGCAAGGCGCGAGTTGCTGCGCGCGATTTCATTCAGGATCTTGCCGAAGGCTTCCTGCGTCGACATGCTGTTTTCGATCTGGAGCGGCAAGCTCGCCGGCACGTCGATGCGCGGAGCCTCGTAGCGGCGCGGATAGCGCGCGGCGAACGGTACGCGATCGAGAAAACGCTGGAGCGTTTCGCGCGGCAGGGAAAGCCCTGCTAAGCGATCCCACTCCGCACCGTCCGCGATACCCATCAACGACTTGAACTGCCGCATCTGATCGAGGTTCATGAGGCCGGCGTGGTTGTCCTTGTGCCCCGCCAACGGCAGCCCGAAGCCCTTGATGGTGTAAGCGATGAAGCAGGTCGGCTCGTCGCTAGCCCCGGCCTGGTCGAACGCCTCGAGGACAGCCGCCATGTCGTGGCCGGCGAGATTGGTCATGAGTGCCTGGAGTGCCTCGTCGTCGTTGCTGTCGAGGATCGCGCGGATCGCGGAATTCTTGCCGAGGTCGGCTTCGAGATGCGTGCGCCAGCCCTTCCCGCCCTTGAAGCAAAGTGCGGAGTAGAGCGAGTTCGGGCAAGCGTCGATCCAATCCCTGAGGACTTCGCCGCCGGGCCTGGCGAAGGCGGCCTGCAGAACCTTGCCGAATTTTAGCGTCACCACGCGCCATTTCATCGCGTGGAACAGGGTGTCGATGCGGCTATAGAGCCGGTCCGCGATGACGTTATCGAGGCTTTGACGGTTGTAGTCGATCACCCACCAGACGTTCCGAATGTCGTGCTTCCAGCTCTCGAGCAGGGCTTCGAAGATATTCCCCTCGTCAAGCTCGGCGTCACCCACAACGGCAACCATGCGCCCGGGCCTGAGCTCGCCGGGTGTCATCTTCTTGAGCTGCACATAGTCCTGCACAAGCGAGGCGAAGCTCGTCATCGCGACGCCGAGGCCGACAGAGCCCGTCGAGAAATCCACGTCGTCCTCGTCCTTGGTGCGCGAAGGATAGGACTGAGCACCTCCGAGCGCGCGAAAGGCCTTCAGATTCTCGAGGCTTTGGCGCCCAAGAAGGTATTGGATCGCGTGAAAGACCGGACTGGCATGGGGCTTGACCGCGACCCGATCCTCGGGGCGGAGCACGTGGAAATAGAGTGCCGACATGAGTGTCGCGACCGAGGACGACGAAGCCTGATGCCCGCCCACCTTGAGCCCGTCCCGGTTCGGCCGCAAATGATTGGCGTTGTGGATGATCCACGAGGACAGCCACAGCACCTTGCGCTCAAGCTCGCTCAGGCATGCGAGCGTCTCGGCGGACAAAAGTCCGGCGGCAGGTGCGCTGGCGGTCGTATCGGGCATCGCCCGCGAATATACGCTGGCATAGCGCGATCGACTAGAGCGGCGGCTTCGGCCACGCGTCTCGGTGCGCGATCGGCAATCGCTTGATCGTCACGTCCCAATGCGCTGGAACGCCGTCAACTGGCCGCGCAAGCTGTTCAGATTGCTCTGTCGAGATTCAGGCGCGAGCCGTCTCGGGAGGAACGAAATTCTGC
>DATDHA010000047.1:0-2266 GCA_036521815.1 Alphaproteobacteria bacterium
GACTGGGCGAGCGACCAGCTTTGGGGCTCCGCCGAACAAGCCTGCCCCGCCACACCCGAGCGTAAGCACCTGCACTAAGAGCGCGCGTTTCCCTCTGAGCGCCCGGCGTCCCGGTGCGCCCTATTGCAAGACAGCACGCAAGATCAGGCTAGCACCCGTCAGCAGCAGGATAATCAGCAGGCCTGTGCGAAAGGCCTCCTGCGGCATGCGCTTTTGAATCGCCTGGCCAACCAGCAGTCCGGCGAAGACGGGAATTACGCTGAGTGCGGACAGGATGAACTCTTGGTACCCCATCGCCCCATAGAATATGAGCGAAATGATGAGCGGCAGCGCCCCGAGGAAGAGGGCGGTCGAAACGGCGCTGATGAAAAAATCCTTCGGCAGTTTGAGCGCCACCAGATACATGAGAAGGGGCGGTCCGTAGAACGATGAGACCCCGCCAAGGAGACCGGACACGACGCCCACGAGCGGGCTCATCAATTTCTCGTGACGAACCGTGACGTGGAAAAGCTTCGGAAACCGGCTGAGCAGAGTGAAAGCGATCAGCACCGTGCCCAGGATGACGCCGAGCTTGCGCTCATCGAGGTCGACGAGAAGCCGCGCACCGAGGAAGAGCGCCACGACAAGCGGTGCGAAGACCGTCCAAAAACGGCGGAATACCGACCCAAGCTGGCCGCCCTGCCAGGCTTGAAATCCGTTGCTCACGACCGTCGAAACGGCAAGCGTCATTATCGCAAGGGGTACCGAAACCACTTGAGCGAGAAGCGGCACGGCCACGAGCGGCAGCCCGACGCCAAGGACGCCCTTGGTAAGCCCGGCAAGCACAAGAATGCCCGTGATAAGTGCCACCTGCGTCAAAGTCAGTTGCGCGAGCAAGAAAACGTCCTTTCTTCGAATAGTGCTTGATCTTGCGGGGAACTCGGGCCGTGCCGGTGCGCTTGGGCCCTCACGCGGCAGGGGGAGGGAAGCTGGAGGCGGCAAATCGCGGATAGGTTTCGGCAAGCTCGTCGCGCACCCGTCCGCGCAGGAGCGCAAGGGTTTCGCGGTCGGGCGATGGTGTCGCCGGAACCTGCTCCGGCCGGTCGAAGGAAAAGCCGGTATTGTCGAGCACTTCCTCGAGGGTGTGTCCGGGATGCACGCTTTCGAGCCTGAAGCGGCGATGTGCCCGGTCGAATGAGAAATGGGCAAGGCCGGTCACAAGGTCGCTCGGCCCGCCCGGGCGATAGGTTCCCGCAGCACTTGTCCCAGGTGCGGATACGAAATCCACCCTTTCGACCAAGGCGCGCCGGCTATGTTCCTCGCGGAAAAGGATCACGCGCGGGACGAGGAAATAGAGATAGGCCGAACCGAAGGAGCCCGGCCAGCGCACGTTCGTCGTCGGATATTCGCCGGTGCCGACGAGGTTGATGTTCGCCTGGCCGTCGATCTGCCCGCCGCCGAGGAAAAATGCGTCGATGCGTCCCTCCGCAGCACAATCGAAGAGTTCGACACCGCCATTGGTGAAGAAGTTTTGGCGCCGCGAGCCGAGAAGATTGACGAGAAGCGCACCATCCGACCGCGCGCGCGTCAGGAGTGCCGCACTGCCTGGGATCGGCGAAGCGGCACCGACGCAAACATGCCGGCAGCCTTCGAGCAGCCGCGCCAATGTCGCGATCAAAAGCTCGGTTTTGGTGTATTCACTCATTCGGCCGCCGCGGCGAGACGCTCGAGCCACCCGGCGAGCAGGCACCCGAAGCCCTCGGGCGTGCGGGCGGCTTCGACGTAGCGCAGGAGTGCCGGCTCATCCGCCTCGTACTGGCTCCAAAGCGAAAGGGGCCACGCACCGCGCTTCGCCTCGGCAATCGAACTTAGGTAAAGGGCGGGAATTGTGCCGGCGGCGAGGGCCTCGTCCTCGAAAAGGCTCGCTTCGCGAATCGCTTCGACGGTGACGAGCGTTTCGCGCGCGGCATGCGCCATGGTGACGAGTTCGCGGCGTCGGCCGACCCACACATTGCCCTCCCGGTCCGCGAGTGGGGCGTGGAACAAGGCAAAATCGGGTTTGATCGCGGGCATTGCCACGATTTCGTCGCCCGCTTCGAAGGGATTGTCGATCGTCTTCCAATCCTTGCGGACCTTCATAAGATCGCTGCCGACGATGCCGCGCAGTGTCGCGAAGGGCAGCCCCTTTTCCGCCGCCTGAATGGCCGCGTGGATTGCGGGACAGGTCGCATCGAGGAGGCGCAAGCTGCCACGCTTTACCGCGTCCACAAATCGGGGTGCGGGACCG
>DATDHA010000048.1:0-5194 GCA_036521815.1 Alphaproteobacteria bacterium
GGTGCGGACGGCGGCCCGTGGCGGGTCCTTTGCGCACTTCCTGCCCTCTGGGTCGGATTGCTCTACGACAGCGTCGCCCAGGACGCGGCATGGCAGCTCGTCAAGGATTGGTCGATCGCCGAGCACGACGACCTCCGCCGCGAAGTACCCAAGCGCGCGTTGAATACACCCTTCCGCGGGCGCACTTTGCGCGACGTCGCACTCGATGTGCTGGAAATCGCCGCGGGCGGATTGAAGCGCCGGGCGGCCGCAGGCGGCTTCGCGGCGGACGAATGCGCCTTCCTCGACGTCCTGTGGCAGATCGCGCGCTCGGGCCACACGTTGGCCGATACGCTTCTCGACGCCTACAGAAATCGTTGGGGGGAGAATCTCCCGCAGATCTTCCGCGAGTTTAACTATTAGCAGCTTGGGCGGCGATCTCAGACGAGTAGGAGTGTGGCCGTGGCCGATAACAAGCCGATTAAAGTCCTGGGGATTTGCGGGAGCTTGCGCAAGGGCTCCTACAACAAGATGGCGCTCATGGCGGCAATCGAGCTTGCACCGCCGGGTGTTGCGATCGAGACCTTCGATATCGCACCGATCCCGCTTTATAACGACGACATACGTGCGGCGGGTTGGCCGAAGCCGGTCGAGGAGCTGCGCGCCAAGGTCAAGGCGGCCGATGCGCTCCTTTTCGTGACACCCGAATACAACTACTCGATGCCGGGTGTGCTCAAGAATGCCATCGACTGGGTCTCGCGCCCGCCCGATCAGCCCTTCAACGGCAAGCCTTGCGCGATCATGGGCGCAAGCCCTGGCCTGACCGCCACCGCGCGCGCGCAGTATCACATGCGCCAGAGTTTCGTGTTCGTCAATTTATACCCGATCAACAAGCCCGAGGTCATGATCGGGGTCTGTCAGAACAAGTTCGACGCCAACGGCAAGCTGGTCGACGAGACGACGCGCGGGTTCATCAAGGACCTGCTGACAGCGCTCGAGGCGTGGACGCGCCGGCTCGCGGGCGATTGAGCCCGAACAATCCCTGGAGTCCGATCGGTTTCAATCGGATCGGACTCCAGATTTATTGATTTTGTCGCATTTTCTACGGCAAACCGGCAGCCACTTTGCCGGAAAATGCTTCACGGCTTCACCGCCTCGTCGGTCAGCTGGTCGAGGAGCTGCGCCAAGTGCTCCACGGCGACCGGTTGATTGGTGATGTTGTAGCGTTGCACGAGGCGGTCGAGGTCGGGATAGGCAAGGGAGACGCGGCCGCTCGTATCCTCCCAGGCGACGATGCGGAGCGGCAGGTCGAGGGCGATCGTGCGCTCGCTCTTGAGGAGCCCAGCGTCGAAGTCGGGCTTGGAGACCGACATCGTTTCGGCCGCACCGATGGTCTCCCCACCCTTCTTCGCGATCGCGCGGTCGTCGACCCGCGCCTCGATCGTGAAGCCGTTTTTCTTGAGCAGGTCTTCGAGACGGTCGAGGGTCTGCGTGACGTCGTAGGGGCTGCGTTTGGTGACGAGCCCCGGCGGCAATGCCTCGGCACCGCGTGCTGCCAAGGTGAGCACCGCGACTATGAGCAAAGCATGAAGGAACGCGCGCATTGTCATCACCCTTAGTTGTAAGGGTCCTTCGCGCGTGGCGCAACTGGGCTCGGTCCACTGGGCGATCCACTGGGCGATCCACTGGGCTCGATCCGCGCCGTTGACCGGCTCGCGGCGCTGTGATTATCGTCCTCGACGATGGTTCCCCGAGCATGGGGATCAAAAGGGAACGCGGTCGAGGGCGAGACCCTGAAGCCGCGGCTGCCCCCGCAACTGTGAGCGGCGAGCCCGACGCCACCAAAGCCACTGGGAAACCGGGAAGGCGGCGGCGGGCGGAGACCCGCGAGCCAGGAGACCTGCCATCACCGTGGTCACGCGCGGGCGCGCCGGGCGGGGTGCACCGGCGGGGATTGCCCATTCTCCGAACGGAACAGGCAGGCCCTTCGTCCGCGATGACGGAACAGTCGCGCGGAGCGGCGAGCGATGCCTTCATTCCTGCGAACCACCCTCGACGACGGTAGGGCCGCGTTGCGCGGCAGGATCGCCGGTATCTATCTGATCCTGATCGGCGCCAACGTCGCGGCTTGGGCGTGGGCACTCTTGGCCTTCGGCGATCAACCCGTCCTCCTTGGCACGGCACTACTCGCCTATAGTTTCGGACTTCGCCACGCGGTCGACGCGGACCACATCGCGGCGATCGACAACGTCACACGCAAGTTGATGCAGGACGGCCAGCGACCCGTCGCCGTCGGCTTCTTCTTCTCGCTCGGTCACTCCACGGTTGTCGTCTTGCTTACAACGGCGATCGCGCTCACCGCGACAGCACTCAAGGACCAATTCGATGCGTTCAGGGATGCGGGCGCGCTGATCGGGACATCGATTTCCGCGTTCTTCCTGCTCGCGATCGCACTCGTCAATCTATCGATCTTCCTCTCGATCTACCTGACCTTCCGACGCGCCCGCCGGGGCGCGCCGATCGTCGAAGAGGATCTGGACGTCCTGCTCTCAAAGCGGGGATTGTTCGGCCGCATCTTCCGGCCGCTCTTTCGCCTGATCGCAAAGAGCTGGCACATGTACCCGATCGGGCTGCTCTTTGGTCTCGGCTTCGACACGGCGACCGAGATCGGTCTCTTGGGAATTTCCTCGGCGAGTGCTTTGCACGGGCTTTCGATCTGGTCGATTCTCGTGTTCCCGGCACTCTTCACGGCCGGGATGTCGCTGGTCGATACGACCGATGGCGTGCTCATGCTCGGCGCCTACGGTTGGGCCTTCGTCAAGCCGATCCGCAAGCTCTACTACAACATGACGATCACGTTGGTGTCGGTCGTGGTGGCGGTCTTGATCGCGGGGATCGAAAGCCTCGGCCTCCTCGCCGACCAACTCCAGCTCAAGGGCCTGTTTTGGGACCTGATCCAGACTTGCAACGATAATTTCGGCGCGCTCGGCTACGGGATTATCGGCGTCTTCGTGGCGAGCTGGCTCATCGCCTACGCGATCTACCGCGTCAGAGGCATCGACCGCGCGGAATACGAGCACTAGCCTCCGGCCGCACCCGGCCGCCGGCTCACGCCGCGGTGCCGCCGACCGTCAAACGATCGATAAGCAGGGTTGGCTGGCCGACGCCCACAGGCACGCCCTGGCCTTCCTTGCCGCAGGTCCCGACACCGCGATCGAGCATCATGTCGTTGCCGATCATATTCACGTGGGTCAGCACGTCAGGTCCGTTGCCGACGAGTGTCGCACCCTTGACTGCGGGGCCGACCTTTCCGTTCTCGATCAGGTAGGCTTCGGCGGCCGTGAAGACGAACTTGCCCGACGTGATGTCGACCTGCCCGCCGCCGAAATTGACGGCGTAGAGCCCGCGCTTTACCGAACGGACGATCTCCTCGGGCTGGTGTGCGCCCGCGAGCATGTAAGTATTGGTCATGCGGGGCATGGGATGATGGGCAAAGCTCTGGCGCCGCCCATTGCCGGTCGGCTTCATGCCCATGAGACGGGCGTTCTGCCTGTCTTGCATAAAGCCCACGAGGATGCCGTCCTCGATCAGTACGGTGCGCTGCGAAGGCGTTCCCTCATCGTCGACGGTGAGCGAGCCGCGCCGGTCGGGAAGGGTTCCGTCATCGACGACGGTCACACCCGGGCTCGCGATGCGCTGGCCCATGAGCCCGGCGAAGGCGGAGGTCTTCTTGCGGTTGAAATCGCCCTCGAGCCCATGACCGATCGCCTCATGGAGCAGGATGCCCGGCCATCCCGGGCCGAGCACGACGGGCATCTCGCCGGCGGGTGCAGGGATCGAGTCGAGGTTCACGAACGCCTGGCGCAGCGCTTCTTGCACCTGGTCGTGCCAATTTGCGGGGTCGAGCAGCATCTCATAGCCCACGCGTCCGCCACGCCCCTCGGTTCCGGTTTCCATCCGCTCGCCGTCGCCGACGACGATCGAGACATTGAGGCGGACGAGGGGGCGGAAATCCGCGGTCTGATGCCCGCCCTGGCGCAGGATGGCGACAGCCTGCCAGGAGCCGAGGAGGGAGACCATCACCTGGCGCACGCGCGGGTCGAGGCCGCGCGCGTAAGCGTCCATCTCGGCAAGAAGCTTCACCTTGCGCTCGAAATCGACGCCGGGGAGGGGGTTTTCGTCGCTATAGAGATGGCGGTTGGTGCGCTGCGGATGCTCCGCGAGCGTGCCGCCATGGCCGGCTTCGACCGCCTTGACGGTCGTGCTCGCGCGCCGGATCGCGGCCTCCGAAAGCTCCGAGGCATGGGCATAGCCGACGGCATCGTCCACGACGGCGCGCAGCCCGAAGCCTTGGGTCGTATCGAAAGATGCGCTCTTGAGGTGGCCGTCATCGAAGGCGAGCGCTTCCGATTGGCTGTATTGGAGGTAGAGCTCGCCGTCATCGGCGTTCTTGAGCGATTCGTCGACAACACCCTGAATGCGCCCGCGATCGAGGCCGGCGCGGTTGAAGAAAATGTCCTCGGCGATGGTGCGGTCTGACATGATGGGCCTTTCTAAGCACTTGGCTACTCTAAGCACTTGGCTACGGCTCGAATTCGCCAATCGGGATTTGAGGGGACGCTCCGTCAGGCAGGAAGTCTTGCAGCATATAGATGGGTTGCGCTGTGACGGATGTCACCCGTTTCTCTTGCAAAAAAGGGCACGGCTGCTGCCAACCGCGCCAATCGAAGCGGACGAGCCGTAACCGGAAAGCGGCACATTTCTCGCGCAGCCGCGTCGCGAGTTCCGGATTGTGTCGCGCGCCAACGGCACAACTATGGCACGAGGCTTGGCGCTGATGACGCCGAGCACGAAAATCGAAGGGCTGGAGCCGTCCGTGCGTGCCTTCGCGGAGGCCCTTGAGGTAGCGCGGAATTCATGCGACATATCGTCGCATAAATTGCGCAAAGGCGCGGAATGCGAGGGTTTTCCCAGCGTTGCGACGCAGGTTCCGCACGCTCGCGAAGGCTGGCTTTGCGCAGCGCTGGCAAGCGGGCTGGTTGTTCGCCGAGCGGGGCCTATTGTATTGTCGGCCCGCTTGGGAGAACGCCCGTGGGCAAGATCGAAAGCAGTGCTGGTAGGCGAGGCGCCGCGCGGCGCCAGCGTCTCTATAGCGTTTCGATCCGCTGACGGCTGGGCTGCGGAGTAGAGGGCCATCGAGGCGAGGAGAGATGAC
>DATDHA010000049.1:0-2627 GCA_036521815.1 Alphaproteobacteria bacterium
GTCGCGAAGCCCTGCTCACCCTTCCCTCTCCTCCCCCGGCGGGCGAAGCCCGCCTCTCTGCGTCACGCACAAGAGCGTGCGTTCGCACGCGGGAGGAGAGGGTTGCGTAGGGTTAGCGAAGCAACGCTGAGCTTACCCGAAGCTGGGTGAGGCGGGGCGGTGTATCAACTTAATCGCGTCACGGTCTAGAGCATGTTGAGATTGGGTTGGCGCATTTCGCCCTTTACCCCTTTTCCCCACTTCGTGGCGGAAAGGGGCGCAACTTGCCTGTTGCGCGCGGCGAGACTCCCGTAGCTCAAAGGGGGCGTGTTCAACCTTATGTCATCTCGCTCTAGATGCACGGCATTCGGTTGCCGGCCTGCTCATTCACGGTACCGGAGCAGGACGCTGGTCAGCATGAGCTCATTTCGGAAGCTTGCGCGCGAGGAAGTCGCGGATGATCGTCGCGATCTCGGCTCCCTTGCTTTCGAGCGCGAAGTGGCCGGCGTCGAGCAGATGGATTTCGGCGTCGGCGTTGTCGCGTTTGAAGGCTTGGGCCCCGGCAGGCAGGAAAAACGGATCGTTCTTGCCCCACACGGCGAGAAGCGGGGGGCGCTGGGTGCGGAAATATTCCTGGAACTTGGGATAGAGCGCTACGTTGCTCTTGTAGTCGCCGAACAGGTCGAGCTGGATCTCGTCATTGCCGGGTCGGGCGAGGAGTGCCGAGTCGAGCGTCCAGGTATCCGGTGACAGCCGCTCCGGCGTCGGCACGCCGTGGGTGTATTGCCACTGGGTCGTCTCGGGTGAGAGGAACTTGCGGAGTGCGGCGCGGTTTCCCGGCGAAGGATCCTTCCAATAAGCCTGGATCGGGTTCCAGCCTTCGCTCAAGCCCTCGAGGTACGCGTTGCCGTTTTGCGAGATCACGGCGGTGATCCGCTCGGGATGCCGAACGGCGAGCCGGAAGCCGACCGGGGCACCGTAATCGAAGACATAGATGGCGAAGCGGGTGAGACCGAGCACTTCGGTGAAGCGTTCGGTCACCTCGGCCAGATGATCGAAGCTGTATTTGAAATGCGCGCGGTCCGGCGAATCGGTGAATCCGAAGCCCGGCAAATCCGGCGCCACGACGTGGTAGCGATCGGCAAGTGCCGGAATGAGCTCCCGGTACATGTGGGAGGACGTCGGAAAGCCATGCAGCAGCAGCACGGTTGGCGCCTTCCGCTCTCCCGCAGTGCGATAGAACATCTTCAGCCCATCGACCGAGGCAGTACGGTAAGTGATTGTCATGGTTGATTCCTTTCGGGCCTGTCCGGCTGATTTTCAGTAACCTGTATTTGGTTCTCAATGAGGTTACTGTTTCCAGAGTAACTTGTAAACAGGCAACAAGCAGGTTACTCTGCAACACCTGGAAGCGACTGGGTTTGACGGGAGATCATCGATGACGGAGCCGCGACCCGCACCTCTCTACCTCGGTGACGATTTTGCGCTCGATTTTCTCAATAGCGTTGCCGCCCCGTGGGGAGAGGAGATCGACTGGCTGGCCAGTGGCAGCGACCTGCTCGACTGGCTTGAGCAGGCTCACGATGTCGTGCTGGCGGACATGGTGGCGCATTTTCGCGACAACCCACGTCCAGGCGCGCTCGATCAAGTGGCGGAGGATGCGCGGGGTTTGCGCGAATGGTTCCGCGGGTTCGTTCGCAAACATGCGGGCAAGCCGCTTGGACGACGGGCGCTTCGTGATTTGGCCGCACTGAACAAGTTGCTCGAGCTGGATGAGGCTTATCCGCAAATCGAAGCAGCACCCCCTGGAGAGGGGCTACAGAACCGCAGTGACGCGCAATCGGAATTGCGCTGGCGGACGAGGCGCCACTGGCACGGCTTCAAAGCGCTGCTGTTTCCGATCGCGGGTGCTATCGGCGACTTCGTCTGCCGCGAGGACTTCACCTTCGTGCGAAGGTGCGAAGGTCCCACTTGCACGCTGTGGTTCCTCGACGTGAGCAAGGGCCACGCACGGCGCTGGTGCAGCATGGCACTCTGCGGCAATCGGGCGAAGGCGGGGGCACATCGAGCGCGCGTGCGGCGGCATCTTACGGGCCGGCCTCGGAAAGAAATACGTCGCCGAAGCGCTGATCGAGAATAGTCGACGGCTTGCCTTGCTCAGGTGACTTTAGCGAGACATCAGTGGAAGCGCCAATGGCCGTCATTGTCCAGGATTGCCGGTCCGGAAAACCCTCGCCGTTGGGTCCGCTCAGTGGCTGCGGTGGTCCCTTGCAAGATAGTCATAAGCCGAAAGCACGTGCGTACGAACAATGTGCAAGAACTCGTCAAGCACGACATGCTCGTCGGTCGAACCCATGCCATGGGGAAACGGCCCATACACGTATGCGGGGATATTGCGGTAGCGCCAGAGACGAGCGTCGGTGCCGCCCAGGCTCACGATTGGTGTCGGCTTCACACCCATCAGGGTCTCGACATTTTTTTGAAGGATCTCGACCATCTCGCCGTTGGGATCGCACCATGACGGCGCGCTGCTGCCGATTTCACGCAATGTCGCTTCGGGGAATCGCGCCAATACTTGCGTCACGGCATCCAGCACCTGCTCCTTGGTGACGCCGATCGGGAGCCGAATGTCGGCCTCGAAGACACAT
>DATDHA010000050.1:0-11205 GCA_036521815.1 Alphaproteobacteria bacterium
AGTCGCAGGCCGTGCCGGGCGAGAGGCGCGGCCAGGGCGGGTCTTTCTCCAGACCTATCGCGTCGAGCATCCCGTCATGCGCGCCCTTGCCGCGGGCGATAGGGAGGGCTTTCTTGCCGCCGAAGCGACTGCACGGCGCCAGAGTGGATGGCCGCCCTTCGGCCGGCTCGCCGCCCTGATCGTTTCCGGCCCTTACGAGGACGCGGTGGACCGCGTTTCCCGCATCCTGGGCCGCCAGGCGCCGCGCGGCGAGGGGATCGAAGTGCTCGGCCCGGCACCGGCGCCGCTCGCACTTCTGCGCGGCCGGTTCCGCCGCCGTCTCCTCCTCAAGACCTCACGCAGCGTCAATATCCAGGCATATCTCCGTCGTTGGCTCGACGCGGTCGAGGTGCCATCGAGCGTTCGCGTTCAGGTCGACGTCGATCCATACAGCTTCCTTTAGCGGGGATAATGCTTTCTAATTTCCCGCTTAAACCCGGACCGAACCCTGAGTCGGCTTTCGATCGTGCGAGGCGGAGATGAATATTCACGCGGGCAGCAATAGGTTCGATTCGGAAATCCTGGAGATCCGACATCGCATCCACCAGCATCCCGAGCTCGGTTTCGAGGAGGTGCTGACGAGCGATCTCGTAGCGGAACGCCTCGAGGCCTGGGGCTATGAATTGCACCGCGGCCTCGGCAAGACCGGCGTGGTCGGCACCCTCAAGGCAGGGACCGGCGAGAAACGAATCGGTATCCGGGCCGACATGGACGCGCTCCCCATCCAGGAGACGACCGGCCTCGCTTACGCGAGCAAGCATGACGGCAAGATGCACGCCTGCGGACATGACGGGCACACCGCGATGCTGTTGGGGGCCGCCAAGCATCTCGCCGAGACGCGGGATTTCGACGGCACCGTGCACCTTATCTTCCAGCCGGCCGAAGAAGGTCGGGGTGGTGCGCGCAAAATGCTGGACGAGGGTCTCTTCCGGCTTTTTCCGTGCGACGCGATATTTGCGATGCACAACATGCCGGGCTACCCCGAGGGCAAGCTGGTCTTTCGCGCCGGGCCCTTCATGGCGTCGGCCGATCGTGCCGAAATCACCATCGAGGGCATTGCGGGGCACGGCGCCTTCCCGGAGAAGACGGTCGATCCTGTGGTCGTTGCCGCGAGCATCGTGATGGCGCTTCAGACGATCGTCGCGCGCAACATCGATCCGCAGGAGCCCGCGGTCGTGACCGTCGGCGCCATCAAGGCGGGTGAAGCGCCAAACGTGATCCCGGCAAGTGCGACCATGTGGCTCAGCATCCGCTCGCTCGATGCGGGCGTGCGCAAGCAGCTCCGCCAGCGCATCACGGCACTCGCCGTGGCCCAGGCGGAAAGCTACGGTGCCGTGGCCAAGGTCGATTACCGCGAGGGCTTCCCGGTCCTGGTCAATACCGAGAAGGAGACGGCGTTTGCGTGCGAGGTTGCCAAGGAGCTGGTCGGACCCGAAAACGTCATCACCGACCCGCGTCAGCTGATGGGCAGCGAGGATTTTGCCATGATGCTCGAGGAGCGGCCGGGTTGTTATTTCCTGATCGGCAACGGGGCCGGCGAGGCGAGCTGCATGATCCACAATCCCGGCTACGACTTCAACGACCGCTGCATTCCGATCGGCAGCCGATACTGGGCGCTCCTGGTCGAGCGATTCCTGCCGAAGCCGCGAAGGGCTTGACGGTCCGAACGGCTCTCGCGCCGCCTGGAGCAAGACGCATCGCCCGCTCGGCCTGACCCAATCCCGATTTTAGAATCTGGCCAATTTTCGGCGGCCAATTTTCGGCGGCCAATTTTCAGCGGCCAATTTTCAGCGGCTGGTGTGTTGTGTCGCGCGCCCTCGCGGGCGGTGGCGGGATCGGCACTATTCGGATTCGAGTGGCACGTCCCAGTATTCGTCGCTCGTCATGTTTTCGGGGAACGCCCTGCCGGTCGGCACGCGCTTCCACCAATCTTCCTTGGTGCGTACGAACCCACCTTGCTTGGCCGGCTCCGGCCCGAAAAGATAATCCCGCCAACTATCGTGGAGATAATTTGGCGGGAAGGCGCGACCGTTTTCCTGAAGCTGGCGGGTGGAGGGGGCAACGGGTCGCATATGAGGCGCCATGCCTGCCTCTCTGGGCAATCGGTTTCCTTTTCGGAGATTGCACAAGTTGCATGCCGTAACCACGTTCTCCCACATCGTGCGCCCGCCGCGCGAGCGCGGGACGAGATGGTCGAAGGTGAGTTCGTGGGTCGGCCGGCGCGCGCCGCAATATTGGCAACTGAAATGATCGCGCAGGAAGACGTTGAAGCGCGTGAAGGCCGGCCTGCGGGCGGCCGGGATATATTCCTTGAGGCTGATGACGCTCGGAAGCTTCAGCGCAATACTCGGCGAATGGACGACCTGATCGTATTGCGAAACGACGTTCACCCGTTCGAGGAACACGGCCTTCACCGAATCCTGCCACGACCAGAGCGACAGCGGAAAATAGTTCAGCGGACGGAAGTCCGCGTTCAGTACCAGCGAAGGCCAGCTATTCGGTGCAAGCATCGGGCCGTTGCCTCGTTACCACGCGATATCTACTACCCATAGAACCATATTGTGACAAGGTTATGAAGTGAAGCCCCAAAAATGTCGAAATTTTTATGCACACCCACAAGATATAGGGGTGGAAACGCCGGAAAACAGCCCTCCGCCAGCCTACCCCACACCCGCGAGCACCTTGTCGAGGAAGCGTCCGCCGACAGTTAGGCCGAATTCGTCGATGCCGTGGCCGAGTCCCGGCCGCTCATAGGCCTCGACCGGGACGCCGAAGGCTTCGAGTGCCGCCTTGGCCTGCCACAGGGATTGGACGGGTAGAATTTCGTCCGAACTACCGTGAACAAGAAGGACCGGCGGCTTGGAGGCGAGCGCTTCCGCCAGCTCCTCGGCCCCGATCAGCCGGCCGGAATAGCCGAGCACGCCGGCACAGCGCTGCGCGCGCCGCAGCGCAACATAGAGTGCGGTCATCGTTCCCTGGGAGAACCCGACGATGGCGAGCTTGCTATCATCGAGCCGGCACCTTGCGAGCTCGGCGTCGATGAAGGCGTCGACCACAGGGGCGACCGCCTTCATCCCAGCGAGGATGCGCTCGGGGGAGCGGTCGACCAGGGAGAACCATTGCCGGCCGAAGCCCGTATCGCACGGAAAGGGCGCGTGGAGGGAGAGAAATTCCGCATGCGGCAGGGTCTCTGCCCAGTGGGGCGCCAACCCGATCAAGTCGTTGCCGTCAGCGCCCCAGCCGTGCAGCAGAATGACGAGCTCGCGCGCAGCCCCGCCTGCGATCGGCGGGAAGCCGGGGCCGGAAAGATTGAAGAGATCCTGCATCCTTGTCCTCGCGACGGCGCCAAATGGGTTCAGTGCGATCCAGGCGCTCAGGTGGGTGCGTTTCGGTAATAGTGCCACATGAGCCGGGCTGCATAACTGCGATAGGGCCGCCATGGCTCCGCGATCTTCAGCATGCGCTTGCGGTCCGGCCGCGAGCGGAGCCCCTTCAGCCGCTGCACCGCGACGACGACGGCGAGATCGTCGACCGGCCAAATGTCCGGGCGCTTCAGCGCGAAAAGAAGATAGATTTCAGCGCTCCATCGGCCCAACCCTTTGATTTGCGTAATCGCCGCGATCGCGTCCTCGTCCGTCATGCGATGCACGCGCCGCAGGTCGAGCGTTCCGCTTGCGATCGCTTCCGCAAGCCCGCGACCATAGTGAATCTTCTGGCGGCTGAAGCCGATTTCACGGAGTGCCTCGTCGTCGAACGCCAGGAAACGCTCCGGCGTGAGCGGTTCCGCGAGCGTGTCAAGCCGCTTTCGGATGGCACCCGCTGACGCGGTCGAGAGCTGCTGGGCGATGATGATGTGGAGAAGTGTTGCGAACCCTGGTGCGCGCTGCCTCAGATCGGGCGTGCCCGCGACGCGGTGCGCGTGAGCGAGATCGGCGTCGCGCGCGCCGAGTGCGTGCAGCATCTCCTCAAGGTCGGTTCGGCCAAAGCGGCGAGCCATATCTCCTCCTCAAACTGCCTTCCCTTAGCCGAAACTTTGCGATACTGCCACTGCCATGATGCCCGCCGGCCCCGCCGTGACCCGATTTGCACCGAGCCCGACCGGGCTCATCCATCTCGGTCATGCCTATTCCGCACTCTTTGCGCAGCGCGCGGCACGCGAGAGCAACGGGCGATTCCTCCTCCGGATCGAGGATATCGACGGAACCCGCTGCCGCCCGGAATTCGAGGCGGGCATCCTCGAGGATCTCGCCTGGCTCGGCCTCGACTGGGAACGGCCCGTGCGTCGCCAATCGCAGCATATCGACGAATACGGTGCGGCACTTGCGCGTCTGGAAGCGGCGGGTCTCGTTTATCCCTGCTTCTGCACGCGCACCGAGATCGAAGCGGAAATCGCCCGTGCCGGTGCCGCACCTCATGGCGAGGAGGGCCCGCCTTACCCGGGAACCTGCCGATACCTCGCGGCGGCGGCGCGCGAGACGCGCATCGCGTCCGGCCGGCCCTTTGCCCTCCGCCTCGACCTCGCCAAGGCGTTGGCGCGCACGGGGCCGCTCGTCTGGTGCGATCGCGCCCGTGGCGCGCAAAGGGCGGAGCCCGAGCGTTTCGGCGACGTGGTGCTGGCGCGCAAGGAAATGCGAACGAGCTATCATCTCGCCGTCACCCTCGACGATCATGTTCAAGGGATCACGCTGGTCACGCGCGGCGAGGATCTGTTCGCCGCGACACACGTTCATCGGTTGCTTCAGGCGCTCTTCGGGCTCGACACCCCGGCATATCACCATCATCCAATCCTGACCGACCAGAGCGGCAGAAGGCTTGCGAAACGGGATCGGGCCGCAACGCTCAGAAGTCTGCGCGAAGCGGGAAAGACGCCCACGGAAGTGCGCGCACTCGCCGGCTTTTCCGATTGATCCGCGGCGATCCTAGCGATGCAGGCCGCGCACGATCGCGACATAGTCGGGATGCTCGGGCCGGATCAGGCCGTGCTGGACGAGAAAGTGGATGATCACGAGATTGCAGTTGAACTTGAACTCGACCGTGTCGCTCACGACTTCCATCACCCGCGCGATGGGCCAGAGCATGAAGTCGTGGATTTCGCCGTCGGTGTTGCGCGGGATGAAACCGCCGGGAAGCTCGAGATCGTATACGAATTGGACATCGGGCTTGAGGCCCTCGTCGGTTTCCATCGCGTAGGTGACGGTGCCGACGGGAACGGCGCGGCGTGCGAGCGCTTCGGGAATGTCTGCTTCCTCGCGGCATTCCTTCACGAGATTGTCGTCGATCGATATGCCGTAGGGCTGCCCACCCGCCACAAGATTGTCGAGCATGCCGGGATAGGTCGACTTGTCGAAAGCGCGGCGGGCAACCCACATGTGGATGCCGTCTTCCTTGCGCACGAAGCCGTTCATGTGAACGCCATAAGCGCACACGCCGAAATTGGCCGCCGCGGCGCGTTCGATCAGCATCAGCGGCTTCTGTCCCCAACCGAGGGAGACTGGATAGGGCTCGTCGCGCCAACCGCCGATGACGCCGCGCTCGGCGAGCTTCCGGAGCACCTCATCGACAGCGGCCGTCCGGGCCTCAGGCGTCGTCAGCGTGGGGGCGAGCAGGACCGCATCGTCGCGGATGTCGAACAGTTTGGGGAAGGCCGCAAGCTCGTCGAGAAAGGGGCGCTTCAGCCAGCCGACCTTGCATCCGGCCACGACGAAAGGCCGGAAATGGCCCATGTCGTGTTCGTTGCATTCCCGAATGCGCTCGAGAAAGCTCACTGGAGAACCGCTTTCGCTTGTCCGGCGGCGTCGAGGTCAGTCAGACCCGGATGGGTACCCGCTCACTTCACCGCTGTCCAGCTCGAATCCGGGTCGAACGCCGTCACGCGGCGGGCGATCTCGGCGGTCTTGGGACCGAGGTCCTTCTGATAGACAATGCCGTCTTGATTGACGAGGAACGTCATCACGCCGGCATCGCCGTATTTCGCCGGAAAGGCGACGAGTGCAAATCCGCCGATCATATGGTGGCGGACCATATAGTCGTACGCCCCGCCATTGGCATTCGCACCCTGCCTGGTCAGGATTTTGTAGTAATAGCCATGATAGGGCTCGCGCTTGCCGTCATAACCCTCGGCCCGCGCCCGTGCCACAAGGAGGCCCATCGGGCTCGGCGTCTCGCCCTCGGCCACGGGCCAATAGAGACCGTCACGCTTGCCCGCCGTGCTCATGAATTTTTGCGCGTACTCCATATACGGACTGCCGCTCGCATGGGTGGTTGCGTATTCGTGTTGCGCGTCGACATAGGCGCGGGAGACCTCGATCGTGTTGAGCTCGTTGCGTCCGATGCGCCGGGCCAAGATTTCTTCGGCACCCACCTTCGTATCGAAGCGCCAGCGCTCGCCCTTCAGCACGATCGGGATCGGGAATGGCCACTCCTCCTTGCCGATCCAAAGCGAGGCCTTGTCGCCGCCCTCGAGCTGGAGCTTGTGAGCTTCGTCGAACCGTGCCGCGAAACTCGCCCTCCCTTCCTTGTCGGCAACGGGGTCGCCCGAGAACACGAGCTTGCGGCCGTCCGGTCCAAGGATTTTGACGAGCTCGGCGGTCTTGCCGGCGCGGGCCGCGGCGACGAGTGCGTCGACCGCCTGGTCGGGCGAAGCAAAGTCGATCTGCTTGACGCTTGCGGCGATAGCTGCACCCTGGCCGGCAGCCCACGCGAACGCGGCAAGGAGGCAGATCGCCATGACGCGCCGCACCACCCTTCGCGATGCGGCCCCGAAAGATGCCACGACCGGAGGCCGCGGCGAGGTTCTAGGGTCGTCCCGGTTCACGCTGACCATGGTGTCCTCGCACAATCTTCGATGGGATAGGTGCAGGTATCGATTGGCACTGCTGCGATTATGGCTTTTTCGGTTGCTGCTGGCTTCCGCCACCCTTGTTGCCGCCGCCCGTCGAGGCATTGTGCGGGGGAGAAGGCGCCTTTGGCGGCGCAGTTCCGCGCGTTGGTGTCACGTGCGACTGCATCGACTGCAGGCTCTCATGGCCGCGCTGGGCGTGGGCGGCCGCTTCAGTGGCATTCTTGCTCGAGCCCTGGAACGTGGGCGAAGGCGTGTGCTGCGTCGTCGCGGGGCGCGCGAAGGTCGTGGGCGTGGCGGTGGGCGGCTTCGGCGCAGTTCCTTGCGGATGTTGTGCTGTCTGCGGCGGAGCATGCTGCGTTTGCGCGGTGGTTGGCGGATGCTGCGCGGTTTGCGGCGGGGCATGTTGGACTTGTGCCGTCTGCGGCGGGTGCTGGCCGCCCTGCTGATTGGGCGGCGTGCCGCCGCCCGGATGCGCGTTCGCAGCACCGGGCGCATTGACGGGCCGCGCGTTCGTGCGATTGGGCTGCGCGCCGGGACCGGGCGCATTGTCGTAGCCGCGGAAATCGCGTCGCGCATCGGGCGAGCTTGCGGCGGTCGGCCTGAATTGGCGGTGCGACACCGGGTCGCGATAGGCGACGCCGCGGCGGTGATAGGCGTCGTGCGCCCAAACGTCGTGGTCGAAGCGCGGACGGTTGTCGTGCACGATGAAGTAGTTGTTGATGGTGTTGAAGCGGTCGTGATCCACGCGAATCAGGTGGTGATCCCAATCCCAGCTATTCCACCCCCAGAATTCGTTGACGATGCCGAAGCCGATGCTGAACCCGATGCCCGCAACGATCGCCGGTCCCACGTAGAAGCCAGGCGGTGGCGGAAAATAGATCGGCGGGTACGCGGGATAAGCCCAGGCGCCGTAGACGACTGTCGGGTTATAGACCGGCACGTAGACGACTTGGGGGTTCGCGGGCTGGATGACGATCGACTGGTCCACCGGCGTTACCGTCTGCTGCGGCGTCGTGCGCAGATTCCCCGCCGCCATGGCCTGCTGGCGCAGACGCTGGACCGAGTTCATCACGTCCGCCTGCTGCGCCAGAAACGCATCGCCGAGCCTTTGCGTCCAGTCGAGCCGCCCGTCCATCATCGCGAGGATTTGGGGGAACGGCACGAGCGACTTCACGCTCGGGTCCCAATCGATTTGCTGGAGTGCTGCCGCGAGCTGATCGCCCTTGAGCTGGGCATTGTTCGGATCGTTCACCCACCGGTCGGCCTGAACGATCTCGAGCGGATAGGTCGCCGCCATGAGGATCTGGCCGAGGAGCTGATCGGGATAGAGCGCGATCGGCGCCAGCATCTGGTCGAGCTGTTCCTGCGAATAGATCGGCGCTGGCTGGCCCTGTCCTTGCTGGTCCTGTGCCGCCTGATCTTGCGGGACCGGTTGGACCGGCTGAACGGTGTCCTGTGCCCAGAGTGTCGGACTCGCGAGACTGAGGGCGAGAATGCCCACAATCGTGCGCACAAGAGGACGCTTCATGCCTCACCCTTTCCTGACAGTTCGTTCAGAGTCCAAACTCACACGGACTTCCCAGATCGATGATACGCGCCTCGACGCCGCTACCTGCGTATTCTGTCGGGTCTGCCGATGCATGTTGCGATTGCCATGGCAAGATCAAGCCGGTCGGAAATGGCGACGTCATGAAGTCTCAAATTCGTCACAGGCTGCGAAGGGGCGAGGTATTTGTAGGCCCGATTGCCGCTCACGGCAATACCGATGCTTGCCAAGGCAACTTCCGAGTGCGCGCGTCCTCAATCGGTCGCTCTCTAATATAAGCTGCTCCTTTGTCAATCAGGCGCTCTGAGCATATCGCTTCTCGGAGGTGAGGACGCTCTCGACGTCGGCAAGCTGTCGCAGGCAGCGCGCGATGTATTCGGCGAGTGCGGTGTCCATGCCCTCGATCTGGATGTCGATGTTGATTTGGCCGCGCCCCGCTCCGGCCACGCTGCTATGCCATTGCGTCGGAACGAATCCGCGCTTGGCGAAAAGCTCGAGCACGCGCGGCATGACACCGGGCTCAGGTCGAGCCTCGACGGCGAAACAAGCTGTGGAGGTGGAAGTGGCGTCAGATGACGGAAGCATGACAAGCAAACTCCTGCAAATCGGCGAGGGAACGAGCACGAAGTCCCGGCAACCCAAGAGGCGCCGGGGTGCTAATTCGCCGAATGAGGCTCTGCTTGCGCATACCAGGGAAGCTAGCAGGCCGCTTCGCGCCGCGTCAATGGCCGATTGCCGGCGATTGGCGGCGTCGCGCTGGTCGTTCCAGCACTTAGCTGTTCGATAACCGGCTGACTTTTGAGGTGGAATCGGCTTGTCTCACGCGCCCAAGGCCGGAGACACGAAAATGTGGTCGGGAGCGAGGCCGGAGAGCTGGCGCTCGTGCATCGCTGCATAGCCTGTTTCGAGCGTGCGGGTAAAACGTTCGATGTCGAACAGCGCTGCCGTGTCGCGTTGTCGAGCGAGGGTCTCCTTGAGCCGCGTGAGGCGCTGGGGTGAGGTGGCGAGTGCTACGGCAAGTGCTGCATAATCATCCGGCTTGGCTGCGATCAGCTCGCCGAGACCGACCGATGTCAGCAGGCTCGCTGCCATGCGGCTCGCGAAACTTTCCCCAAGACAGGTGAGGACCGGCAGTCCCGCCCAAAGCGCGTCGCTCGCGGTCGCTCCGGCGTTATAAGGGAAACTGTCGAGAAAAAGGTCGGCCAAACGATAGCGTGCGAGATATTCGGGCTGCTGCGCCATTTCGTGAAGGACGACGAGTTGCCCGGCAACACGCCTTTGCACCGCCTCCTGCTTCAAATTTGCGGCGGCGGTTTCGTTATCCGCGTAAAGCCACAACACGCCATGAGCGGTCTCGCGCAAGATGCGCGCCCAGAGATCGAAGGTCTGCGGCGTCAACTTAAAGGAACTATTGAAGCAGCAAAACACGAATGCGTCTTGCGGCAGGTTGAATTGCGCGCGCGCGCGGCGTCGGTGAAATCGCTCTTTTCGTGCCGTTCACCTGATAGCTCGGCAGATAAAGGATTTTCTCCCTATAGAATTTCCGGTCTGCCTCGGGAATCAGCATTTTGTCGGCGATTATGTAGTCCATATACGGTGCTGCCATCGTGCCGAGATAGCCGAGATAAGAGACTTGGATCGGTGCTGCGCGGTGCGCGAAGATGCCGGCGCGCGAGCGCGCCGTGAAGCCCGCGAGATCGATCGCGATGTCGATCTCCAGCCCGCGGGCAGCGCGGGCGATGTCGGCGTCGGATCTCGAGCGAACGTCGATAAAGCGGTCGAAGCCGCGTTCGAGCCGCCGCCGCATATCGTCCTCTTCGCCCCGTCCAAAGGCGAAAGCGATCGTCTCGAACCTTTCTCTGTCGTGCCTTTCAAAGAGTTCAGCCGCAAGGAACGAGACGGCGTGATTGCGAAAATCCGGCGAGAAATAGCCGAGGCGAATTTTTTTGCGCGGCGATCGTTTCGATATCTGGCCAAGACCCTCAGCGGCTGGGTATTTCGTATCGACGTAGAGTTGTGCTGCCTTGCGCTGCAAGGCTGGATCGCTCGTCAGCGACAAAAGTGCCAAGGGAGAAACCACGCGTTCGCCGCGTTCGAGGCGAACGAGAAGCTGCGCGCGCAGGTTCGCGAAATCGCGCCAATCGCTAAGCATCATTCGCGCATGAAGCCGGTCGCCCAGCAGAAAGTCGCGGGTTGGATCGAGTGCCAGTGCTGTCTCCAAACTCGCGACGGCTTCGACGGGCCGGCCGAGCATGTGCAGGATGCTGGCCTTGTTGTGATGAACTTCCCCGAGGTTGGGAGAAAGTGCGAGGGCTCGGTCGAAAGAATCAAGAGCCTCTTGCAACCGCCACATTGCGGCGAGTGCTACGCCGAGATTGCGGTGGGCCTGTGCAAAGGACGCCTGCAACTCGATGGCGCGAGCGTAGTCCCTTGCCGCCTCTTCAAAACGTCCGTCCTCGCTGAGGGCGTTGGCGCGATTGTAAAGTGCGAGGGTAAAATTCGGATTGGGTCGCAGCGCGCGATCATAGCTTTCTATCGCTTCGCCAGCGCGCTTTAGAGCGAGAAGTGCGATGCCGCGATTGTTCCACGCGTCAGCGAAGTCGGGTGCGCCCGCCACCGCGCGATCGTAACAATCCAGTGCCTGTGCGGCGCGCTTTAGTCGAAATAACGCAACACCGCGCTGGTTCCACGCCTCGACGAAATCTGGCTTGTATTTTAATGCGCGCCTGAAGTTCTCGGAGGCGTCGCTCGGCTGATTCAGGTCCAGCATGGCGACACC
>DATDHA010000051.1:0-2703 GCA_036521815.1 Alphaproteobacteria bacterium
GGCCGACCGATCCGCTGAGCGTGATTTGGGGGTAAAGATTTGCCGTCGCGACGCCGATGGTGGCGCTCGCGGCGTGGAGCTGCGCCTCCGCCGCCATGATATCGGGCCGGTCATGGGCAAGTTCGGAGGGCAGACTGAGCGGAAGCTCGCGGGGCAGGGTGAAACGATCGAGGTCGAACTTCGGCGCGGACCACTCGGCCGGCGGCCGTCCGACAAGAATTGCAAGGGCGTGGTGCGCCACGCTCAGTTGTTGCCTGAGCGGAGGAAGCAGCGTGCGGTCGTTCTCGAGCTGGCTCCGCGCAATCAAGACGTCGACTTCGGATACCGAGCCGGCCTCGCGCGCCGTGCGCACCAGCGATAGGTTCGTCTCGTCATCCTCGAGGATTTCGTGGACCGCCGAGATCTGAGCTCCGGCGGACGCAATTGTGAAGACCTGGGTCACAACGTTGCCGGTCAATGCCAGCACGGCGGCGTCGAGCTGATAGGCTTGGTACTCCGCAAGCGCCTCCTGCCCCTCAATCTGCCGCTTCACCCCACCAAACAGGTCGACGGTGTAACTTACGCTTGGCCCCGCGGTGAAAAGATTGAATGGCGGCTCCGCGGGAAATCCCTGGATTCCAAATGATTGGGTGTTGATCTGCTGGCGGACAGCACTCGCCGAGAAGTCGACTTGGGGGTAGAGAGGACCGTAGGCTGCGATGACCGCCTGTTCCGCCTGGGCGAGGGTGGCCTTCGTCGCCGCGAGGGTGCGGTTCTGCCCAATCGCCGTCGCGATCGTGCGATCGAGATCAGGCGAGCCGAACTGGGTCCACCAGTCGGGCGTCACTTTCCTTTCCGTCGAGACGTGCTGCTCGACCTCCGCCGCATCCGCGGGGGAAAGCTGCGGCCCTCCCTCGTTCGTGTACGCGTCGGTCGCGGGCGCCTTCGGTCGCTCGAAGTCGGGCCCGACGGTGCAAGCCGAGGCGGTGGCAGCGAGAACGGCCGCGAGGGCGGCCTTCTCAATGCACTTCCATGGTGTGCCGCTCATACCTTGCACCGGCTTTTGAGGCCTGTCCATTTCGCCCAAGGATTGAAGCTGTCTTGTGAATCAATCGTATCTTCAATCGAGTGTATCTGGCCCCCACCCCTTCGGCATCTGGCAAGAACCCTCGCGGGCAGGCGGCATATCAAGAAATCGATCCGCGCGCAACGTGGCGGAGTAAATCGCCAATACGCAGACGGCTCGGCCGCCATAGCCGCCACCCGTTCGAAGGAGGCGGGTCGGGAGGGGGTCCGAGACACGAAAAAAATGTAACGCTACCGTGCAGTTCTCGGTATGATTGCGCCCGTCATGGTTGAAACGTCAGTACGGTCGCGGAAGCCGCGACGAACCACAAAAGGCGAGATGCGGCACGGACGCGGGGGGCGGCCGTCGCGTGCGGAGGCTGAGCGGCTCTCGGATCGGATTTTGGACGTCGCGACCGAGATGTTCATCGGTCGCGGCTACAGCGCGACGAGCATCGAGGCAATCGCGCTCGCAGCACGGATCGGCAAACTCACGCTTTATCGCCGCTTTTCGGACAAGGCCGCCCTTTTCGGCGAGGTGATCCACCGCATGATCGAGCGCTGGAAAAATACGGTCGCCGATCTTGCCGAAGCGGATGGCGAGCTCCACGAAGTTCTCGAACGAACGGCGGCCCGGATGCTCGATATCGTGCTTTCGCCGGAGGCGGTGTCGCTCCATCGGATCGTGGCGGCCGAGGCGTCCCGCTTTCCCGAGCTCGCGCGCCTCCTTCATCGCCAAGGCGATACACGGGACGGCAATCCGCTCATCGCGCTATTGCGGCGGCAAACCGAGCAGGGCGTGCTCAAGGTCGAGGACCCCCACTTCGCGGCAGAGCAATTCGTCCACATGGTCATCGACGAACCGCGCCGGCGCGTGCTCCTCGGCCTGCCGGCCCCGAGTGCCCGCGAGAGTCGGGAACGGATCCGAAAGTCCGTCCATCTATTCTTGAACGGCTGCAAAGTCCCGTGAACGGCCGCCGACCGGGCCGTCGCTCGCCCCCTCAGGAAGGAAGGGCTTGGGGATGCGACCGCAAAAAAGCCCGCTCCTGAAGGGCAGTGCCTAATCGAGCATCCTGCGGCACCAGACCTCAGAGCGCGCGGCGGTCGATCTTGATGTCGTATTTTTGGATCAGGCGGTAGAGCGTCACTCTCGAGACGCCGAGCTCGCTTGCCGTCTTCTTGACGTGGAAACGGTTGTGCTCGAGGGTCGAGCGCACGAGCTGGGCCTCCGCCTCGGCACGCACCTTGCCGAGCCCTCGTTCGGGTGCGGCCTGCTCGAATCCGCCGCTTGCGATGCCGAGGTTGGTTGCGCGGATGGTCGGCCCATCCGCCATCACCACCGCACGCCGCACGCAGGCGATCAGTTCCCGCACGTTACCGGGCCAAGGATGCGCAGTGATCGCGGCTTGGGCGTCGGCGGAGAAATCGGAGGTTTCGCAGCCGATCTCCTTCGAGAATTGCTGAAGGAAAAACCGCGCGAGCAGCATGATGTCGTCGCCCCGCTCGCGAAGCGGCGGCATCACAAGATTGAGGACGTTGAGCCGGTAGTAGAGATCCTCGCGGAAGCGCGCTTTTGCGACGGCATCGCGCAGGTTGACGTTCGTCGCGGCGATGATCCGCGAATTGACCGTGATCGAGGTGTTGCCGCCGACCCGCTCG
>DATDHA010000052.1:0-1641 GCA_036521815.1 Alphaproteobacteria bacterium
ATCAGCGTGAAGGCGGACGCTCGGGAGCCTCGCGATCTGACCGGGGTCGGCACGGTGCTCCTCGTCGAGGACGAGGATGCGGTGCGCCTCTTCAGCGCGAGGGCGCTGCGCAACAAGGGCTACAAGGTGCTCGAGGCGTCATCGGGCGAGTCGGCACTCGACGTTCTCAAGAAGTCAACCGGTCCGATCGATCTTCTGATCACCGATATCGTCATGCCGCGCATGGATGGGCCGGCCCTCATCAAGGTCGTGCGCAAGGAGCGGCCGAGCATCAAGATCATCTGCATCTCCGGCTACGCCGAGGACGGCTTCAGAAAGCACCTTGACGCGAGTGCCGATATCCACTTCCTGCCAAAGCCGTTCAGCCTGCAGCAGCTCGCCGGCAAGGTCAAAGAGGTGATGGGCCGCACCGAGGGCGAGGCGGTGAGCGTCTAAGACACGAGCCGATTAAGCGCCCCATCCTGTCAAAGCACTGGCGCTCGTTCGCTATTTCTGCACGCGGCCGCAGATCGGATCATCGACCTTGGGTATCGTCGCGGCGAGCTGCAAGAGGGCGGCACTCTCCACGCCGCCGCCGGGCTTGCGGGCAAGTCCCGTGAACCTTGCCGTGCTCTTGGCGGATCGGCAGTACCAGAGGCCCGCCTGTCCCTCGTCCTTCGGCACGCCCAGGCCTTTCTGGTACATGATTCCGATGCTGAACTCGGCGAGCGCCACGGTGGAGTGCGAAGCACTTGTCGAAGCCGGTTGCGCCGCGGCGAGCCAGTAGAGCCGCATCGCTTCCGCGTTATCCGCTTTGGCACCCCGCCCGTCGCGATACATGTTGCCGAGCGCGATCATGGCCGCAGCGTCTCCTTGATCGACAGCCTTGCGATACCATTTGATCGCCTCCGTCGGGTTCGTGAGCGTGAACGCATGCGCATCCGCACCGGCATTCGAGATGGGCGACACGGAAACCAGGTTCACCTCGCGCACTTGGCGCAGAAAGGCGGCACCGTCTGGCCGATCGTCGCGCACGACGTAGCCCTGATCGTTCAAGACCGCGAGGCTATATTGCGCGGAAGCATTGCCTTGCTCTGCCGCCTTCGTGAACCAAGCAAGGGCATCCTGATCGCTCTTCGGCACGCCGCGGCCTACGTAATAAAATTCACCGAGCTTTGTCTCTGCGATGTCGTCGCCCCGATCGGCTGCCTTGCGCAGCCACTTAGCTGCTTCGCCGTCGTCGCCCGGCGACGCCTTGCCGCTCGCATGGAGCCGCGCGAGAGCGAGGGCCGCATCGTCGTTGGCTTGCTCGGCAGCACTGCGAAGCCATTTCGTCGCTAGAGTGAAATCTCGCGCGGCGCCGATTCCCTTGAGATACATCGTTCCGAGGCTGTACTGCGCCGCAGCCTCGCCGTGGTCCGCCGCCTTGCGCAGCCACTTCAAGGCTTCGCTATAGTCCTGCCGCACGCCGGAACCCTTGAGATAGAACTGTCCGACGACCAATTGCGCCTGCGCGTCCCCACCTTGCGCCAAGCCGAGCAGCACGGCGACCGCGTCGGCCTGCTCTTGCGCCGTGCCGAAGCCCTCTGCATTAAGGATGGCAAGGTTCCGCTTCGCGGTGCCATCGCCCTTGTCGGCCGCGATGCGCAGCCATTTGATGGC
>DATDHA010000053.1:0-5419 GCA_036521815.1 Alphaproteobacteria bacterium
TTGCTGCGCTTCACCTCGAGGCGTGGTGCACCCTTCTTTTTCAAAAGCTCGAACCAGGACTGGCTCAACATGTGGGTGTGGACGTCGATGACGGTCATGCAACTCCTCTCGATATCGTTCGTATGGGGTGCCTCTTCTCCGCAAAGGTACAGTGCAGGCGCGGGCGTCGATACGCACCCTGTTTCTCTCGCAATCCGGGCATTGCAAGGATTTCAGCACCAGCATAGCCAAACGCGCCGCATCGGGACAATGGGATTTCGCGTTTCGACGCGGTAACTTGCGCATGAGCGCTCTGCGGTCCGTGCTCGCCGGGCAAAGGAATGAACCGTTAGTGTCGGTGCACGAGTGCTTGGAATCGCGAACGAGGACCACCCCCACCTGCTCGCTGACGCTCGCGACCTCCCCCTCAGGTGGGGAGGTAGAATTGAGCGGGCACTATGAAAGCCCTCCCCACTTGAGGGGGAGGGTTGGGAGGGGGGTTAGGATGTGGGCTCGTCGTGGTTCGAGGCGGCTACTTCGCAGCCTCCTCACCATGACGAGCGTTTCGCCGATACTAGGTACACGAGCTTGGGGTAAACCTGTTCGCGCGCGTCGGGACGGTATGAGCAGCAACTTGCCGGGAGGGTCGATGCGGCTTTGCGTGATAGGTGCTGGTGCTATTGGCGGGGTGCTCGCAGCCGGCCTGGCCCGTGGCGCCGCCGACGTGACCCTGGTCGTGCGCAATCCGATCCATCGCGACGCGATCGCGCGCGCGGGCCTTACCGTGGTCGATCCCAAGGGGGCGGCACATGTCGTGCGGAATTTGCGCCCGGTCGGCACGTGCGCCGAAGCGGGTGCGCAGGACGCGGTCGTGCTTGCGGTCAAGGCGCACCAGATCGCCGGCCTTTGTCCTGCGATCCGCGCGCTGTTCGGGCCCGAGACCATGGTCTTGACGCTCCAGAACGGTGTGCCCTGGTGGTATTTCCAGCGTCACGGCGGTGCTTTCGAGGGGCATCGCCTGACGGCACTCGACGCCGACGGCGCCATCAGCGCGGTGATCGAGCCTGAGCGAATTATCGGGGCCGTCGCCTATTTCGCCGGCGAAATCCTGGGGCCGGGCCGTGTGCGTCACGGCGGTGGCGTGCGCTTGCCCATTGGCGAGCTCGACGGCAGGATCACATCGAGGGCCTCGGCACTCGCGGCGGAATTCGCGCGGGCGGGCTTTGAATCCCCCGTGCTCGACGACATCCGCGGCGAGATCTGGTTCAAGGTGTGGGCCAACGCGTGCTTCAACCCGATCGGCGCCCTCACCCACGCGACGATCGACCGGATCGCATCCAACGCTCACGCGCGCGCGCTCTTGATCGACATGATGGAGGAGGCCCAGGCGGTTGCCGCGAAGCTCGGCGTGCGCTTGCGCCAGACGGCGGCCGAGCGGATCGCGATCGTGGCAAAGGTCGCGGGCCACAAACCTTCGATGCTGCAGGACGTCGAGGCGGGCAAGGCGCTCGAGATCGAAGCGCTCGCCGGTGCCCTCGTCGAACTCGGCCGCCTCACGGGAACGCCGACCCCGCGTTTCGATGCGCTTTATGCGTGCGCCAGGCTGCTCGACCAGACGATGGCGCGCGGGCATGTGGGCTTTGCCGCGACGCGGAATGCAGACGGGCCGTGAGGATGCGCTACGCGTCGCGCTCGCCAAGCTCGAAGACGGAAAAGCGCACGGGCAAGACCTCGCGGATGGTTGTCCGCCCCGTGGCGTCCTTGGTGACGAGCATGAGCTGCTGCGCATCGGCGATGCCGGCGGGAATGACCATGCGGCCGCCGGCTTTGAGCTGGAGGAGAAGCGGTGGCGGCACAAGCTCGGGTGCCGCCGTCACCATGATCTTGTCGAAAGGGCCATGTTCGGGCCAGCCGTAATGTCCGTCGCCGCGCTTGAGCTCGATATTCTTGTAGCTGAGGCGCTTGAGGCGCGTGCTCGCTTCCTCGAATAGCTCTTCGACGATCTCGACGCTGAATATCCGGGCCGCGAGCTCCGCGAGTATCGCCGCCTGGTAGCCGAGCCCCGTGCCGATTTCGAGCACCTGGTCGCTTGGCTTGATCTCGAGGAGATCGGTCATGAGTGCCACGATGAAGGGCTGGGAGATCGTCTTTCCGTAGCCGATCGGGAGTGGCGAATCCGCATAGGCGTATTCACGGAGCTGTGCTGGCACGAAATCGTGCCGCGGCACGCGGCCGAGGGCGTCGAGGACCGCCCGGTCGAGACGGTCTTTGCCGATCTGCTCGCGGGCGAATTGCGCGTGAGCCAGGATTTCCTGGACCATCATGGCTCGAAGGGCCGTGAACTGCATATCGCTCATGGGGCACCCTCGCGAGACGCGCGGTTTTCCTCCCCCTTCGGCGTGAAAAGCCGCGCATCGAAGAATCCTAATTAATGTAAATTGATATTGAGGAAACCGCATCTGGGAAAATCGCCATCGAAGCGGTTTCGGGGTGCGGCGCGGCGCGGCGCGGTACCGGCACTCCGGCGATGCCGACCTGTTGCGATGGCAAATGCTGCCTTGTGAAGCGAATCACATCGCTCGGCGCAAATTCCGTGCTATCGGGATAGAGGCAAGCCCGCCCAGCACAGGAGGGCGCGAAATGGCCCGGGATGAATTGGCAGTTCTTCGCCGCGTCACGATCGCGGCACTCGCCGCCGCGGTGGTCGTGAATGGCGCCATGCCCTACGGCACCTCCATTCCAATTTCCGCCTTGACGCGACTCGGAGGAAGCGTTGCGTCCTGGTGCCAGGTGTTCAGCGACGCTGCGGTTCTGTGGGGATCGTGAGGCGATTGCGCTTACGGCGCCGTCGCCCGGAATGGGGGAGCGGCATCGCACTTCAACGTATCGTGCTTGCGGGGGGACAGCGACGATAAGACCCGCTTGCGGGCCGGCTTTGGACTTCAAGTGCCCACGACGAACGCCGTGAGGCAGGCCGCCCGCATCAATCGGTGATCGCCGTATCGCGTTCCCGTGCCGCCAGGCGCCGCGCCTCGTCGCGCACCGAGGCGGCAGCGCGGCTCAGCATGTTGGCGACCTGCATCTGATCCGTGGTGGAAACGCGATTGACCGAACACCAATCGATGTATTCGTCCTTGATCGCGTCCAGAAGCCGCGCGCAGTTGCGCCTCTCCTCGATGATCGCCGAGGAGATCGCCACGGCAAGGGCGGCCCGGACGCGAGCCTCCTCGGAGGCGCTTCGTTCGTAGATCGAACGCACGACGGTCTCGGCGCGTTGCTCCGGCGACATCGCGGTGATGAGCTGGGATGTGGGACGCACGTCCCGCGCATCGGCTTGCAAGGGGAAACCTCCCATTCGTTCGCGCACTACCTGGCGCCTGCTACCCCAAAATCCTCCGGGGCCTCTTCGACCGACCCGCATCAGAAGCGGAATCGGTCCGACGACGTTCCCCCATTCTCGCACAACTTGCACTCTGGTCGCGTTATTCCCGCGTATGGCGAACGGTCATGCGATGGCGGGAGCGCTGTGCCAATCTCAAGCCTGCACCTACTCATAGTGTCGAGCCAAATCGAAAGTATATCACTTTGACGTTATATCAAGTATCTTTTTCGTGATAGTTAGTTATATTATAGACATGCAAAGTACATAGTATATCAGATTTATATAATATGTTGCCATATCACAACGTTGCATCGCATTTTCAAGATATATCGGCATATTTTATTGACCGAGTACTTACGCTCGGACAGAACTTCCTCGGCTGACTTCTACGCCAGAATCTCCTGACAGGCTCGGATGGCTTGGTTGCTGATCTGCAGGCGTTTCACGGGGGGTCGGCCGCCAAGTCAACGGCCTCACTCGAATCGGGGGCGGGTTTGTTCTTGGAAATTGAACCAAGAGAGGAGACTCCATGACCACCAATACAAAACTCAGGGCGGCGCTGCTTGGCTCAGGCGCGATCCTCGCCCTCGCGGCCGGGCCGGCATTCGCCGACGAGACGCAAGATCTCAAGGCCCAGATCGACCAGCTCCAGACGCGCCTCGACCAGCTCGAGAAGCAGACGACGGTCGCCGATGCGAAGACCGAAGCCGCCCCGGCTGACGCGGTCGTCGGTGGCGACTTCCCCGGCTCGTTCAAGCTCCCCGGCTCCGACACCTCGCTCGCGATCCACGGCTACACGAAGGTGGATTTCCAATACGACTTCAACGCCAGGATAGGCGATTCGTTCGTCCAGTCCTCGATTCCGGGCAACCACAACGCGCTCTCAAACACGGGTCCGCAGGTCCGCGTGCAAGCCCGTCAATCGCGCATCAATTTTGAGACCCGTACCCCGAGCGACTACGGGCAGGTCGGGACCTACATCGAGGGCGACTTCTACGGCACCTCGCCGGGCGGTGCGGGCGGCAACAACACGTCGAACTTCCGCATCCGCCACGCCTACGGCACCGTCGGCAACTTCCTGGCGGGCCAGACCTGGTCGGTCTTCACCGACGTTATCGACGGGGCCGAGACCCTCGACTTCTTCGGGCCCGTTGGCACAATCGTCGCCCGTCAGGCGCAGGTTCGCTACACCGTTCCTGTCGGCAAATGGCAGTTCATCGGTGGCCTCGAAAACCCGGCCGGCCAAGTTGGCCAAGTCGAGGACGACGTATTCACGCCCGGCGCTCCGGTCAGCGTCGGTCAAGGCGCACCCCGGACCGGTGCGAACAATGTCGTCGACCGCGCGCCCGACATCACGGCTGCGGTCCACTATACCGACACCTGGGGTCACTTGCAGGCCGCCGGTGTGATCCGCTACTTCGCAACGGATAATGGCGGCGCTTCGAACAACTCTCTCGGAGCGACGACGAGCGAGACCGCGGATGCGATCGGTGGTGGCGCCCTCGTCGGCGGCACCTACAACGTCGGCACCGTGATCGGCGGCGCCTTCGCCAAGGATCAGGTTGGTTTCCAGGGTTTCGTCGGCAACGGCATCAACCGTTACGTCGACACCTCGGAGCGGCAAGGCGATGCGATCAACTTCATAACAGTCGGTCCAACGGGCGCCGTTACGGAGACGATCCACACCCAGACCCAGTATGGCGGCAACATCTGGCTGCTTCATTACTGGACCGACAAGCTGCGCAGCAACTTCGCGTTCGGCATCGACGAGCAGGATTGGCTCGGCCTCCAAGTTCCGGTCACCACCGCTGGCACTCAGCTCACGCAGGTCACGTCGATCCATGCGAACCTGATCTGGAGCCCGGTCAAGTCAGTGAACCTCGGCGTCGAATATCTGTTCGGATCCGCCACGCACCGCAACCTGGCGTCCGGCGCAGGCATTCCGGGCGGCAGCTACGGCGAGGCGAGCCGGATGCAGGTCAGCGCCCAGTACCTGTTCTAGAGCGTGATCGGTTGATATGGAGTCGCGAAGCCCTCCTCACCCTTCCCTCTCCTCCC
>DATDHA010000054.1:0-8596 GCA_036521815.1 Alphaproteobacteria bacterium
GAGCACCTGGACCGTGCGACGGATTTCCTCGTCGCGGCCGATCACGGGGTCGAGCTTGCCCTCGCGCGCGGCCTGGGTGAGGTCGCGCGCGTATTTCTTGAGTGCGTCGTAGCCTTCCTCGGCGGAGGCCGTGTCGGCGCGGCGACCCTTGCGCACCTCCTCGATCGCGTGATTGAGCGATTGCGGCGTAATGCCTGCATCCTTGAGGATCTTGGCCGAGGGCGTGCCGGCGGCGAGTGCCAGTGCAAGCAGCAGCCGCTCGGCGGTCACGAAGCTGTCGCCAGCCTTCTCGGCCATCGTCTCGGCCTGCTCGAACACGCGGGCGAGCTCGGGCGTGAGATAGACCTGGCCGGCACCACTGCCCTCGACGCGCGGCATCTTGGCAAGTTCGCTGTCGACCGCGGCAAGCGCCATCGCAGGGTCGCCGCCCGAGGCGCGAATGAGATTGGCGGCGAGGCCCTCCTTATCGTCGAGCAGAACCTTGAGCAGATGCTCCGGTGCCAGCCGCTGATGGCCGCTGCGAAGTGCGAGCGTCTGGGCTGATTGAATGAAACCCTTCGAACGTTCGGTATATTTTTCGATGTCCATCGGACCGCATCCTTTCTAGTACCCCCTCGATGAGGCAGGCCGGAATGGTGCAATGTCCCGCTTGAGCCGCGGGCGGTCGTGCCGGGCCCCGATCATGGGCTCCCGCATGGCGGATATGGCCCTTTTGCTTATGCAGCACAAGAGTGCGGCCAGCTCAATACATCTCGATTTTGCCACGCCATTGCCGCCGGCGCATGGCACCCTATATTGCAGTGCACAATGAGTTTACTTGCATTTTTCCTCGATCCTAGGTGAAGATACCGCAATGCAATATGAAGCCGCTGAAGTCCCCGAGCAGCTTCGACGGTCCTGGCGCAGCGGCCTCGTGGCATTTCTTGACGACCTCGGCCGATGGCTCGCGCGTCTTGGCGTCCGTGAGCGCAAGATCAGCACCGATCGAAGCAGCACGACATCCTTCCGCGCTCGGCACCACGCACAGCTCGACGGCGGAACGCGACTCTCCCTGGCCCTCCAGGGTGGCGGCGCTCACGGCGCATTCACCTGGGGTGTCCTCGATCGCCTGCTCGAAGAAGAAGACCTTCAGATCGACGGCATCAGCGGCACGAGTGCTGGGGCGCTCAATGCCGTCGCCCTCGCGGCCGGCTATGCGGAGGGCGGGCCCAGAGGTGCCCGCGCCAAGCTCGAGGCACTTTGGCAGGCGATCGTGCGCGTCGGGCGATTTAGTCCGCTCCAGCCGACAGCGCTCGAGCGGCTGGCACTCGGCTGGAACGCCGACGGTGCCTTTTCGCAAGTGCTTCTCGACCTCTGGGCACGCATCGTCTCGCCATATCAGGCCAACCCGCTTGGCGTCGATCCCCTGCGCGAGATCCTTGTCAAGCTCATCGATTTCGAGTCACTCAAGGAGCCCGGTGCATTGCGCCTCTTCATCGCGGCGACGCGGGTCGAGAGCGGTGCAAGCCGCATCTTCACCAACGCGGAGCTGTCCCCCGACGTGGTCGTCGCTTCCGCTTGCCTGCCGACCGTGCATCAGGCGATCAGGCTCGACGACGGGCACTATTGGGACGGCGGTTTCAGTGCCAATCCCCCGCTCCTGCCGCTCGTCGAATTTTGCGACGCGGCCGACCTCGTCCTCATCCGCCTCAACCCGGCGCACGACGAAGGTGTTCCGGTCACTGCGAGCGAAATTCAAGCACGCGTCAATCGGATCGTGTTCGACGCGCCCTTGAAGCGCGAGCTCGACGTTCTCGCGCGCCTGCGGCGTGGCTTCGCGGAGTCGGGCGTCACCGAAACCCCGCTCGCGCGCCGGCTCGCCGCGCTCCGCCTCCACGAGATCGAGGCCGATGACGTCATGCGCAAGCTCGGGGCGTCGAGCAAGCTTCACCCGGATATGCAGCTCGTGCGCTATCTCAACGGCGTGGGGCGCGAGACGGCTGGACGCTGGATCGCGGCAACCGGCCGTACGGCGCGCGCACGGCGTCCCGCCAATGACAATCGGCTCGACGCCGCCGTTTGACTCTGCTCCAACGGGAAGGATTAATATTGCCGGAGATGCAGCCAACGCTCGCCCGCATACAGCGCTATCCCGTCAAGGGGCTGAGCGCTGAAACGCTCGAGTGCGTCACGCTCGAGCCCGGCAAGCGCTTGCCTGGCGACCGCCGGTTCGCGATCGCCCATGGCGGGGGAATGAATCTCGGGCCGAGTGCGGATTGGCAACCCCGGGATGCGTTCCTGATGCTCGCGCGCAACGAGCGTCTGGCCCTCCTCGAAGCGCACCTTGACGCGGCGAGTGCCGTGCTGACGCTCGGCCGTGGCGGAAAGCAGGTCGCGCGCTGCGATCTCCGCACGGCCCTTGGCCGCACACTCGTCGAGCAATTCCTCGCGGCCTTCATGAAGGCGGAGCTTCGAGGTGCTCCCAAGATCGTCGAGGCGCGCGAAGGCGGATTTACCGACATGAGCCAGGCATGGATTTCGATCGTCAACCTCGCGAGCGTGCGCGATCTTGAATCCCGCATCCTGCGCGCTTCAGTCGATCCGATACGCTTTCGCGCCAATCTCTATCTCGACGGCATCGCACCTTGGCGGGAACTGGACTGGGTTGGCCGGGAGCTCGGATTGGGAACGGTGCGCCTGCGCGTGACGGCGCGCATCCCGCGCTGTGCGGCGACCAATGTCAACCCCCGGACGGCGACCCGCGATCTCAATATCCCGCGGGCACTCACGACGGGGATCGGCCACTGCGACATGGGAATTTTCGCCGAGGCAATGAGTGCTGGAGAAATCAAGCGAGGCGACAACGTCGCCATTCCCAGCGACTGAGATGCCGCGGCACCCAGTGCTCAGCACCTGACCGCGTAGCACTTAATATGGTTGAGGTTCAGTCCCGTCGGGCGCGCCGTTGATGGGTGACGTCGACGTCTGGCCTGACCCGCCATCGCGCTGGCCGTTGCCGTCCGCGTTCGCGTGGCGGATTTCCGGCTGCTCGCCGCTTGCACCTTCGAAAGCGTCGAAATCCTGCCGCGTCGCGGTGCCGCCATTGCTGCTGATGATGCGGTAATAATGCTCCGCGTGCTGGAAGTAGTTCTCCGCCGCGACCCGGTCCCCCGCGGAGTGGGCATCGCGCGCCATGAGGAGATACTTCTCGTGGAGCTGATAGGCGTTTCCGCGCATCTTGCCAGTTGGGCCACTGCTGTCGACAGTCTGCAGGCGAAGCGGAACATTCGGCTTTCGCCCCTGCCCCATATGGCCCTGATTTTGTCCGTGACCGTTGCCCCGGCCACGCGACCTTTTTGCGTTGGGACCTTGTCTCATCGCACCTTCACTTGGCTTTTCGATATTGTCTTGTATGCGCGATCTTCTTTTATGAGAGTCTCGCAGTTTTTGCTCCACAGCCCGCCCGCGAAGCTCCACGCGGAGCGCCGGCCAAAGGCTCGGTAGAGATGTGTTGTCTGATTTGCTAGGGGCGCGTTTCAAGCCACGCCAGTGTTCCTCATAGCAGAAAGAATACCCCTACGCTACCGCTTTTCAAGGCGCCCGCTGGCGGCCATCCCGGCCTGGGACCCTCGACCCGGCGCCATAATAAGACATCGCTCGATTCCCGCAAGGTCCGAACGGCGGGCCACGGAGACGACGCCGGCGTCGGCGAAAATAGCTTCCACATCATTGGCTTGGCCCGCACCGACTTCAACGATCGCAAGCCCGTCCGGGGCGACACGACGGGCGAGGACGGGTGCCAGGGCACGGTAGCAGGCAAGGCCGTCCTGCCCTCCCGCAAGTGCCATTCGGGGCTCGTGGCGCGCCACCTCGGGCTCGAGTCCCGCGATTGAATCGTCCCGAATATAGGGCGGATTCGAGACGACGAGGTCGAATTGCCCTTCGATGCCGGTATCCCAGTCGCCGACCACGAGCAGCACCCTCGAAGACATGCCGAGACGGCTCACATTCTCGCGCGCAATGCGCGCAGCACGCTCGCTTCGTTCGACGCCAACACCCTCCGATCCCGGCAATTCGGAAAGCAAGGCCAGCAACAGGCAAGCGGTCCCGGTGCCAAGGTCGAGAATCCGGCGCACGGCACTGCATTTCGGGAGGTGCGCCAGTGCGGCCTCGACGAGCGTTTCGCTTTCGGGCCGTGGGGTGAGCGTGTCCGAGGTCACTTTGAAGGGCAGGCTCCAGAATTCGCGCCAACCCACGATCTGTGAGAGCGGCTCGCGCGCAATTCGTCTCAGAAGCAGCGAATCGAACCGCTCGCACTCGTCGCGCAATAGCAGCCGCTCGGAGTATCCCACGATGCGCTCGAGGGTGAGACCAGTTGCATGACACAGCAATAGTCGCGCATCGAGCGTCGATCCCGGCACCCCCGCCGCATCGAGCTGGCGGGCAGCACGCTCGAGCGCCGAGGCAATGTCGCGCGTTGCGATCATGCAAGCTCCGAGAGCCGTGCCGCTTCGTCCTCGGCAATCAGCGCATCGACGATCTTGTCGAGTGTTTCGCCCGAAAGGATTCGCTCGAGGTCATAGACCGTCAGGTTGATGCGGTGATCGGTGACCCGGCCTTGGGGATAATTGTAAGTTCGGATGCGCTCCGAGCGGTCGCCGGTGCCGACCTGGCTCTTGCGCTGGGCGGCACGTTCGGCCTCGCGCTTGGCGCGTTCTGCCTCGTACAGGCGCGCGCGCAGGATCTTGAGCGCCTTGGCCTTGTTCTTGTGCTGGGATTTCTCATCCTGCTGCTGGACGACGATGCCGGTCGGCAGGTGCGTGATGCGCACGGCACTGTCGGTCGTGTTGACGGACTGGCCGCCTGGCCCGCTCGAGCGGAAGACATCGATGCGCAAATCCTTCTCGTCGATATGCACATCGACCTCTTCGGCTTCGGGCAGCACGGCGACGGTCGCAGCCGACGTGTGGATGCGCCCGCTTGCCTCGGTAGCCGGCACGCGCTGGACGCGGTGCACGCCCGACTCGAACTTGAGACGCGCGAACACACCGCGTCCGTTGATCGCCGCGATCACTTCCTTGTAGCCGCCGATGCCCGTGCCGCTCAGCTCCATGATCTCGACCTTCCAGTCGTGCACATCCGCGTAGCGCTGATACATCCGGAAGAGGTCGGCCGCGAAAAGGGCCGCCTCGTCCCCACCCGTGCCGGCGCGGATTTCAAGGATAGCGCTCTTCTCGTCGGCGGCGTCCCGCGGCAGCAGCAACCGCCGCACCTCGTGCTGAAGCTCGGGCAATTTGGCCTTAAGTGCCCGATGCTCGTCCTCCGCGAGCACTTTCATTTCGGGGTCAGCGTTCGAATCCGCGATCATCGCTTCGAGATCGGCGAGCTCTTTCGTCGCCTTCGTCAGTTCCTCGATGCTCGCGACCACGGATCCAAGCTCGGCGTATTCCTTCGAAAGGCGCACATAGGCCTGCTGATCGAGCCCGCCGCCCGCAAGTGTACCGGCAATATCGTGATAGCGAGCGACGATGCCGTCCAATTTCTGTTCGAAGCTCACTTCTTCATCTCCTTGTCGAAATCCTTGCGAGCCGGCTCCGCACCGGCCGCTTCCCCGCCGAGATCGAGGCGGAAAATTCGCTGCAAGAGGCGCTCCGCGAGTGCCCGATCGCTGCCGTCGCCAAGACCCGTGGCGAGTGTCCGCAAAACTTCGGAGGGATCGTGCAGCAGGCGGTTGACGAGAAGGCGCGTCGCCTCGCCTGCATCGGCACGTCCCCCTTGCGCCAATACCTCTTCGCGCGCGCGCTCGAAATGCCGGCGCAGGGCCACAAGCGTGGGCACCGCCGCGCGCTCCGCCCGGCCGCGCTCGAAGGCGGCAAGCTCGTCATCGACGATGCGCCAAGCCTCGGCGGCGGCCGCCTCGCGATTGACCCGCCCGGCCAAGGCCATGCGTTCGAGATCCGCCAAATCGTAGAGATAGGCATCGTCGACCCGGTTGACAGCGGGTTCCACGTCGCTCGGCACGCCAAGATCGATCAGATAGACGGGATGGCGGCGGCGGCGGCGCAAGACCTGCTCCATCATCTCGCTGGTCACGACGTAGCGCCCGAGGCCGGCATTCGTGATCACTATGTCCACGTTCGTCAGGGCCGCAGCAAAGGTCGCAAAATCCGTGAAGTGGCCGTCGAGGCGCCGCGCCAGCGCTTCGGCCCGCGCGAGGTTGGGTGCGGTCACGATCAATCGAGTGAGCCCGGCCTGCTTGAATTCCTCGGCGAGGAATTGGCCCATGTCGCCGCTGCCGACGAGGAGGGCGGTGAGCCGATCGAGATCGCCGTGCACCTCGCGGGCAAGCTCGATCGCCGTCGCCACGATCGAGACTGGACCCAAGGCGATCGCGGTTTCGCTGCGCGCCCGCTTGGCCGCACCATAGGCCGCCTGAAGGGCCGCCTCGAGCTCGTTGCCGACGGTACCGGTATCGCGCGCCAGTCGATGGGCCGCTTTCATCTGGCCGAGAACCTGCGGCTCGCCCACCACGGCACTGTCAAGCGAGGCGGCGACGCCGAAGATGTGACGCAGTGCCGCAGCACCCGCGAGACAGTAGAGCTGACTTTCCAGTGTCGCAGGGTCGAGCCCGGCACGCTCGGCGAATGCGGCGGCCACGACACGACGGGCCGCTTCGCGATCCGATGCAATGCCTTCGACCTCGACCCGGTCGCACGTCGACAGCACCAGCGCCTGCGCGATGCCATGCTCGCCGAGCCGGCGCAGGAGTGCCGGTGCGGCCGCATCCTCAACGAAGATCAAATCCCGGAGGGTAACGGTGCTCGAGCGATGATTTGCGCCGACCACGACGAAATCGGCCGGCGCATGTGCGCCGCCGGTCATGGATTCGCTATCGCTCCTCTACCAGACGATCGGCGAGTGCGCCGAGCGGCAATTCCGCCTGCGTGCCGGTGTCGAGATCGCGCAGGGTTGCGCTGCCGCGCTTCAGCTCATCCTCGCCGATCAGGATCGCGGCGCGCGCATTGAGCTTGTTCGCGCGCTTCATGCGACGCGAGAGATTACCGCGAAAGCCGAGTTCGACGGAAATGCCGCGGCGGCGCAAATCGTGTGCGAGGCGAAGTGCGCTCAGCTCGGCACTCTCGCCGACCGGGATGACCGCAATAGGTCGCGCCGGTGGTGGAACTTCCTTCGCGAGCATGGCCAAGCGCTCGATCCCGCCGGCCCAGCCCACACCCGCCGTCGCCGGACCGCCCATCGCCTCGGCGAGCCCATCATAGCGCCCGCCCGCGAGAACCGCGCCCTGGGCGCCAAGCGCTGTGGTCGTGAACTCGAACACCGTATGGCAATAATAATCGAGGCCGCGCACGATGCGCGGGTTGAGCACGAACGAGATGTCGAGCGCCTCGAGTCGGTCCTGCACGGTCTTGAAGAAATCGCGCGACGCCTCGTTCAGATAGTCGAAGAAGATCGGCGCATCGGCCACGATGCGCTTATCGCCGTCGTCCTTCGAATCGAGTATGCGCAAGGGGTTGCGCTCGAGACGATGGCGGCTGTCCTCCGAAAGCGCATCGCGAAATCGCGTGAGATAATCGACGAGGGCCTTGCGGTAGGCGGCACGGCTTTCGAAGTCGCCGAGCGTGTTGAGCTCGAGCGTCGTCTTTTCGAGGATACCAAGCTTCTCGAGGATGTGGGCGCCGACTGCGATGACTTCCACGTCGCCCTCGGGCTCGGGTGCGCCCAAAAGCTCGATGTCGATCTGGTGGAACTGGCGGTAGCGGCCCTTCTGCGGCCGCTCGTAGCGGAACATTGGCCCCGTGCAGAAGAACTTGAGCGGCAGGTTCTGGGTGAGCCCGCCCGAGATGAGTGCTCGCATGATGCCCGCCGTGACCTCCGGGCGGAGTGTGATCTGCTCCCCGCCGCGGTCGGTGAAGGTGTACATCTCTTTCGTCACGATGTCGCTCGTGTCACCAAGGGTTCGCTTGAACACCTCGGTGAACTCGAAGATCGGCACGGCAATCTCGTCATAGCCGTAAAGGGCGGAGATTTGACGCGCGGCATCGACAACCTGGCGCTGGCGCCGGTTTTCGTCGGGCAACAAGTCCCTCGTGCCGCGAACCGGCTGCAGATCGGCCAACGAAATCTCCGTAGCTATTCCGCGGCGCTCCGCCGCTCAGCCTCTGTCTTCGCCTTTTCGGCTTCGATCTCGGCGGCCCGCTTCTCGACAAGCTCGACGAGATGATCGACGATCTCGTCGTCCGAGCCGTGCAGCACATGGTGCTTCTCGCCGTTGATGTAGACCTGATGCGAGGTCTTTCCCCCGCCGGTGAGACCGATCATGGTCTCCCGCGCTTCGCCCGGACCGTTCACCACGCAGCCGATGACCGAAAGCGTCAGGGGGGTGGTGATATGCGCGAGCCGCTTTTCGAGCTTGTCGACGGTCGGGATCACGTTGAAGTTTTGCCGGGCACAGGACGGGCACGAGACGAGATTGACGCCGCGCGCGCGCAAACCGAGGGATTTCAGGATGTCGAAGCCAACCTTGACTTCCTCGACCGGATCGGCCGAGAGCGAGACGTGGATCGTATCGCCGATCCCCGCCCACAAGAGCGAGCCGATG
>DATDHA010000055.1:0-1825 GCA_036521815.1 Alphaproteobacteria bacterium
GTCCCTGCCGACGCGCTTGGTCATCGCCATGATCTCGTCGATGAGCGGCTCGTCCTTCAGTCGATCGGCATGTATGAAGAGCGGCAGCAGGCGGCTGGTGACCCCTTTGAAATCCCCCTTTTCGGCTTGCGCCATCATCGACAGGCGCCGTTGACGTTGCTCCTCGGTATCTTTGCGCGCCATGGTGTCGAGGAGTGCCAGCCGCGATACGCGCTCCGGTGCGCGGCGCATGATCTCGAAGGCGACATAGCCGCCCATCGAAAGACCCGCCAAGGCGAATTTCCCGGCCGGCACTTGGGAAAGGACCGTGTGCGCCATCGCGGCCATCGAATCCTGCCCGCTCGCATCAGCGACAATAATGTCCGCCATATCGGCGAGGTGCTCCACCTGATGACGCCATAATGCGCGATCGCAAAGCAGGCCGGGGATGAGGACGAGCGGGGTGCGTTGGGTCATGGGATTCCGTTGGAGTTAGAGCGGCTTGGCCGTGCAGCAGCCTAATGCAGTGCTGCCGGCGCGCCAAGTGGCCCAATTGCCACTGCAGCGGCTGAACCATCCGATAAATCAACAAAGATTGACAGGACCACTGGAAAATCTATGATCCCGGCCACATTTTCCTATCGGTTCCCCATAGCCTGAGCAGACCTGGTCTCTCGTTGAAGAGCATATATCCTACATGAAGTTTTCCGATCTCGGCCTTAGCGACGACGTCCTCCGTTCGGTCTCGGACGCGGGCTACGAAATACCTACCCCCATCCAGGAGCAGGCCATCCCGATCGTGCTGCAAGGGCGCGACGTGCTCGGCTGCGCCCAGACCGGGACGGGCAAGACGGCTGCTTTCACTCTGCCGATGGTCGATATCCTCTCAAGCGGCCGGGCGCGGGCGCGCATGCCGCGCTCGCTCATCCTCGAGCCCACGCGCGAGCTCGCGTCGCAAGTGGGGGAGAGCTTCGAAGTCTATGGCAAGCACGCCAAGCTCTCGAAAGCGCTCCTGATCGGGGGCGTGTCGTTCGACGACCAGGAGAAGCTGATCGATCGCGGCGTGGATGTGCTGATTGCGACGCCGGGCCGGCTTCTCGACCATATCGAGCGCGGCAAGGTGCTCCTCAGCGACATCAAGATTCTTGTGATCGACGAGGCGGATCGCATGCTCGACATGGGCTTTATCCCGGATGTCGAGCGGATCGTGTCCATGATCCCGAAAATCCGCCAAACCCTCTTCTTCTCGGCGACGATGGCGCCGGAAATTCGTCGCCTCGCCGACGCGTTTCTCATGAATCCCAGGGAAATTTCCGTGGCCCCCCCGGCGTCGCCCGCCGAGACCGTCGATCAAAGCCTCGTCATCGTCGATGCGGCGGCGAAGCGGGACGTCTTGCGGCAATTGATCGAGCGCGAAGACGTGCGCAATGCGCTCGTCTTCTGCAATCGCAAGCGCGACGTGGACATTCTGTTCCGCTCGCTCAAGAAACACGGTGTCGATGCCGCGGCACTTCACGGCGATCTCGCACAGGAGCTGCGCACCGACACGCTCGAGCGCTTCAAACGCGGAGAGATCCGAATCCTGGTCTGCAGCGATGTCGCAGCCCGCGGGCTCGACATCCAATTCCTCTCCCACGTCTTCAATTTCGACGTCCCCCACAACGCCGAGGACTATATCCACCGCATCGGCCGCACCGGTCGCGCGGGACGCCGGGGGCGCTCGATCATGCTCGCCACCCCGGCCGAAGCCAAATCCCTCGCCGCGATCGAGCGGCTTATGAAGCATGAGATCGCTCGGGACACGCTGCCGGGGCTGCCCGCCCCCAGTCTCGCGGAAGGCGACAGC
>DATDHA010000056.1:0-2370 GCA_036521815.1 Alphaproteobacteria bacterium
CGTCGCACAGCTACTTTGCCGGAAAATGCTCTAGTCCACGAGCGGCTATTCCTCCGGCACGCCGAGCACGCGGAAAAATTCCTCGAGCTGCGGGCTCATGGGCAAGTCCAAGGTCTCGCCGGTCGGAAGCCGCTTCTGGAACCACTTGTTGTAGAGATCCACGATCTCGCGGCTTTCCGCGAGGCGCTTGAATGTCCGCTCGACGACGGCCGCAAAATCGGGATCGCCCTTGCGGAACATCAGGCCGTAGGGATCGTAGGAGAGATACTCGCCGACGACGTGAAAATCGGCGCCATTCTTCGCTGTTGCGATCAGTCCGTAGAGGAGCACGTCATCCGTCGCGAACGCATCGGCCGTGCCCGAGGCGACCATGTCGAACGATTTGTCGTGGTCCGGCGCGGTCACGATCTTGATATCGAGCTTCTGCTTCTCCGCGATGGCGCGAAGGGCCGCTTCGTTCGTCGTGCCCGAGGTCACCACGACCGTCTTCCCGCCCAGGTCCCGATAGGACTGAATGCCGGACGATTTTCTGACCAGCAGCTTGGTGCCTGCGACGAAGAAAACGGGCGAGAACGCCACCTGCTTCTGACGCGCGAAATTGCTCGTCGTCGAGCCGCATTCGAGATCGACCCCGCCGCTCAAGAGCGTCTGGATCCTGTTCTCCGCGGTGACAAGCTTGTAGCTGACGCCGACGGGTTGGCCGAGTTCCTCGGCAACGTCGTCGACGATCTCCTTGCAAAGATCGATCGAATAGCCGATCGGTTGACGGCGCAGATTCAAATAGGAGAACGGAATCGAGCTGCCGCGGTACCCGATCGTGAGTACGCCGCTCTCCTTCGCCTTCTTGAGCGTGCCGGTCAGTTCCTGCGTGTGTGCTGAGGATGCGAGGCAGAGCGAGACGGCCGCCGCGAGCGAAAATGCGAGGAGTGCCGCCGCCGGCATGCGCATGCGCATATCGGCGGAGCGGGTGGGTGGGGAAAATTCGTTCGACATCGCCGGGCCACCCCTTACGCCGGCCTCGGCCTCAGCTTGCGCGCATCGGCCTCAAGTGCATGCTCCTCTCGTTCCCACTTCGAGATGACCACCGTCGCCAGACTGTTGCCGATGACGTTCGTCGCCGAACGCCCCATGTCGAGGAACTGGTCGATGCCGATGACCAGCAGAAGGCCGGCCTCTGGAATATTGAAGGTCGCCATGGTCGCGGCGATCACCACGAGCGAGGCCCGCGGCACGCCCGCCATGCCCTTGCTGGTCAGCATGAAGAACAGAAGCATTGTGATCTGCTGGCCCAGCGTGAGGTTGATGTTGTACGCCTGCGCGATGAAGAGGGCCGCGAAGGTGCAATACATCATGGAGCCGTCGAGATTGAAGGAATAACCCATCGGCAGGACAAAACTGATGATCTTGCGGCTGACGGGGTACTTCTCGAGCTGCTCCAACGTCTTGGGATAGGCGGCCTCGCTGCTTGCCGTGCTGAACGCGAGGAGGAACGGCTCCTTGATGAGGCCCATCAGCCTGAAGATGCCCGCGTTCAGGAAGAGGAAGCCGACGACGATGAGAGCCAGCCACAGCACGCCGAGGCTCAAGTAAAAATAGACGATGAATTTGCCATATGTGACGAGGATGCCGAGGCCCTGGGTCGCAATAGTCGCGGCCATGGCGGCGAACACGGCAATCGGCGCCAACGCCATCACATAGCCCGTGATCTTGAGCACGATCTGCGACAGCTCCTCGACGCCTGCGACGAAGAGCTTCGCCCGCTCGCCCAAGGCCGCTGCGGCGACCCCGAAGAGGAGCGAGAAGACGACGATCTGCAGGATCTCATTGTTCGCCATTGCCTCAAACACGCTGCGCGGCACGAGGTGCACGATGAACTCCTTGAACGAGAGCGAGGCCACCTTGAGGTTGGTCGCCGCGTTGACGTCGGGCAGGGGCAGATTGAGATTGTCGCCCGGCCGAAGCATATTGACCATTACGAGGCCGATCAGGAGCGATACCAGGGAGGCCGCGACGAACCAGCCCAGCGCCTTGGCGCCGATGCGGCCGATCGTCTTGGTGTCGCCCATGTGCGCCACGCCCACGACCAGCGTGGAAAACACGAGCGGCGCTATGATCATCTTGATCAGGCGCAAAAAGATGTCGGTGAAGAGCCCGATATAGCCCGCGATCTCCTTCGCCGTCTGCGGATCGGGCCACAGCATGTTGCACATGTAGCCGACGATGATGCCGAGGACCATGCCGATCATGATGACGATGGTGAGCTTCTGCGAGCGCATTGCAGGCCTCCTTCGCAATTATGCCGAGCCAAATGACCGCCGGAGAGCTGGCGGCGCCATCTTGTGAAACGGATGCCACCCCGGCCGAAGCCCC
>DATDHA010000057.1:0-3848 GCA_036521815.1 Alphaproteobacteria bacterium
GTCGATTTCGCGCCATTCGATGGCCTCGCCCGCGGCCACGCGCGTCGGCTCCGCGGCAAGGATCGCGGTGCCGTAGGTCTTGTTCGCCCCCTCGAGGCGTGCCGCCAAATTCACGATGTCGCCCATCGCGGTGTAGTTGAACCGCCGGCGCGATCCGATGTTGCCCACGAGCGCTTCACCCGTGCCTAATCCGATTCGCGCTCGCAACTCATGACCGCCGAAATCGGCCGTGTCGCGATTGAGTGCTACGAGCCGCTCACGGCATCGAAGGGAAGCACGAACGGCGCGCTCGGCGTGCTTGCTATCGTCGAGCGGCGCGCCGAAAACGGCCGAGATTGCGTCGCCCACGAACTTGTCGACAAACCCGCCTTCCGCCTCGATGATATCCGTCATCGCGGTGAGGTATGTATTCATCAGCGCCACGAGTTCGCTCGGCGCCAGATGCTCCGAGAGGTTCGTGAACCCCGCGAGATCGGAGAAGAGCACGGTCACGTTGCGCAGCTCTCCGCCGAGCTCGGGTTGGCGATCGGACTCGAGCATACGATCGACGAGGGCCGGAGCCAAATAAAGCCCGAAGCTGCTCCTCAGCAACCGCTTGTCCCTGTCGGTCACGGCAAATCGGTAGCCGAGCAGAATGGCGGTGGCGAGTGCTGCACCGAGCGGGGGTGCTGCGAGAGGAATGACGAGGTCGTGCGCGAAGGCGAACGTCGCGATCCCGACCCACAGCAGGCTTCCCGCGATGAGCCATCCGCCCGCGGCGAGTGGTCGCAGCCCCATGGTCGCCACGGCACCCGCCATCGTCAGCAGCAGAAGAAGCATGAAATTCGTGAGCGGGGCGAGTTCGCTGAGCCCATCGCCGCGCAGGAGATTGTCGACCGCTGTCGCGAGCACGAAGACACCGGGAATCGAATCGCGCACGAGGTCGCTACGGAAGAGATCGTTCATCGGCGGCAGGGCGCATCGCGCACCGGTGCTTGGGTGATCGGGTGCGGTGATGAAACGCATCGACGTGAGCTTGCGGTCCTCCACGTCGAGCACCCCGCCGATGAGCACGACCTTGCCGCCAAAATGCTCCCGAAAGAATGCGGCGTTTCCATCCGCGGCGCAGACCTGCAGGTCCGCAAGCGAGTAGGATGGGATCGCGTCCCCGCCGTCGAAATTGACCATCATGGTATTGCGCTCAGCACCTGGAATTTCGTAGCTCCCCAGTGCCAAGCCGCCAAGGCGGGTCGCCGTCGGTGCGGCACCGGCAGCGCGTGCGGCAAGCTCGAGCGCCATCGATGGCTCGGCGCGAGTGCCGCCCTGCGGATTCTCCCGCTCGAACATGAGCGGGATGCGCCGGATCACTTCGTCGTCGTCGGTGAAAAGGTTGGTCGAGCGGATGTTCTTCTCGTTGCCCACGGCGAAGCTTTGGGCGGGGAACGGATGGATGGGAAAGCGCTGGTGCTGCGCTTCGCCCAACACCACCTTTCCCTCCTTGGCGGCATTGTGCAGGGCGATCAGGAAGTCGCGGTCGAAGCCGGGAACGAAACGCTCGACCGACGCCGGGAAGATTGCGTCGAAGCCGACGACCTTTACGTCCGCGGCGACGAGCGCATTGAGGACCGACGCAATTTCACGGGTCCAGAGCGCGTTCGGGATATCGGCAAAGGGTGGCGTGTGGAAGGTCTCTTCGTCGATCGCGACGACGACCGCGGGCGAGGTGGCCGGATCGTGGCGGACGGGCACGACCTTGTTCCGCAGCCAAAACAGGAAATCGACCGAGATGCCGGAGAGTCGCGTCATCGGCCCGAGGCTCATCCCCACGCTCACGGCGAGCGCGACCAGGATCGCTACCGCCCAGTCTCGGCGTCGATGGGAGCCCTTCGCGTTGCTCCGCCTAGAGCTGGAGGAGCCGCGCTGCAAACGCGACCTCGCCCGGCTCGGCCAACGGGTCGATCTTGAAGACGACGCTGCGGCCCTTGACGCTCGCACGATAGACGCCACCCTGCGCCAGTACGACGCCGTGCTTCGCGCAATCGTAGAACTTCCCGCGGAGCAGGCTCACTGCGGGTAAATCCAGCTCAAGCTTCTCGCCCGCCGCGTCGAGACGCTCGATAACGAGCTTGCCGCCGCCGCGAAGGTCGATGAGTGGACTTTGCCCATAAAGGGTGCGTTCGATCTGAATCTCGGCCGTCTGCCCACCCGGCTTCGGCGGGGCGCGAAAGACGATAACACCGCTCTTCGCGGCCTGCTCCGTGGTGAGATGGAGGTGTCCGCCGTCGCATTCGACCTTTTCGCGCTGCACGGCACCACCGACGACGTCGCTTTGATCGTCACGGATCGTGACCACGCCGCCGGTGATTCTTTCCCGCGTGCAGGAGTGAAAATAGCTTATGACGAGCCGGTCAGCGGTGCCGAGCTTGATCACCTTGCCGGACGAAAGGTAATCCATGACAGCGACCCCCATGGGCTTCCCGGATACATCTTCGACCATTGCAACCGGATCGCCGGCTGCCGCGGGTTGCGCGAAAGATGCGGCGCCGAGTAGAAGAGAAAACACTGTCAGATGCCATCGCGTCATGACGATTGCCTCAACGCTATCGGGGTGATCGGCGCTTTGCTCCGCCGATTTGCCGCCCGACCGTTCATGCGCCCCGCCCCCGCCCGCCGTCGCCGACGAGGGAAAACGGCGCCCAGAAGATCGGATGAGCGTAGCTGAAAAGCGGGCGCTCTTGTGACGGATCGGCAAAGCCGGGGCTGTCGATCAGCTCGAGCATCGACTGGCGCAACGCTTCGGCGCGGGAAATGCCCGGCGATTCCGCTTCGTGGTGGAATAGTGCTGTCGTGAGCGCGCGCGCCGAGGTCGTCTCGACCGGCCAGTTCGACACCAACACCGCCCGCGTCCCCGCGTAGAAAAACGCCAGACCCAGCCCCGAGACCGCTTCAGCGCCAGCACCGTTCCCGGCGGCCGTGTTGCATGCCGAAAGTACCACCCATTCCGCGTTGAGCTTGAGGTCGAGGATCTTGCTCGTGGTCAGAAGCCCGTCGCCGCCCGAGCCAGCGACTTCCGGCGATGAAAGTGCGAGTGCCGGCTCCGTAAGCCCGTCGAGATCGCCCGGAATGAGGCCGTGGGTCGCGAACATCACGACCCGGCGGTCGTCGAGCTTCATGGTCCGCACGATATGCTCGTTGGCGCGGGCGCCGAGAATCACATCGGATCTCGGGTCGGCCTTGAGTGCGATCGCCACCTGGCGCACTTCCTCGGCCGTCTCCGGCAGGCGAGGCAAGAGCGCCAGTTCGGCCCTGTCGACCGTCTCGGTCTTCGGCACACTCCGCAAATGCAAGGGCACCCCGCGCGTCGCAAGCTTCCCCGCCCCGCCCCGACTCTGGAGTGCGGCCGTTTGAGTTCCGGCGACGCCGGCCTCGCCCTGCGCCGCCTCTTTGGCGTTGAACCACGGGTCGCCGAAGCCGATGAAGGGCTTGGCGCCCGCCGTGCTCGTCTGCGACGAGCGCAGCGCCGTGAGGGAGGCAACCGACGGGAGCTCGTCGATTGCGACGTCGCGGATCAGCCACGGCACTTTCTTGTAGCGCGAGAACGGCGTTTGGCCGTCCCGCTCGGGCTCGAGGCTCGTCGGCGTCGTCACCAGGAGACCGAGCGGCAACTGCGCCAAGGCGCCATGCGCCACGACAAGGATGCTCTTGGCACCCTTCCAGCCCGCTTCGACCGGCTTCAGCAAAAGCGTGAAGAGCTTGTAGGCAAGGGCGACATTGAAAGGCGGAATCTCCCCCAAGGTCGAGGCGTTGGGGTCGAGCGATTTCCGCAGCTCGCCCACGATGGCCTGAACCTCGCTCCGCGTCAGGGCCAC
>DATDHA010000058.1:0-5710 GCA_036521815.1 Alphaproteobacteria bacterium
GCTGCACCATCTTGACAGGCCCGCCGAACACGCTATGTTCCAGCCCCGCTGGAGGAAGGCGATTTCGCCCTGACCACCGGGTCCTCGGATCAGCAAACGCACACTAGATCGTTAAAGGGATTACGACGATGGCCAAGCCGAACAGCGTTTTGATCAAGCTGCAAAGCAGCGCCAATACGGGCTTTTTCTACGTCGCCAGGAAGAACGCTCGTAAGCAGGCCGAGAAGCTCGAGCTCAAGAAGTACGACCCAGTCGCGCGCAAGCACGTGACGTTCAAGGAAACCAAGCTCAAATAGCTCTGTGCGGCAGGAATTTTGGTGGAAGGGCCGCCGATGGCGGCCTTTTTGCTGTCCGGTCAGCCCGCCGCCGCGATCGCCGGGGATTGGGGTGCGCGCGCCGGTTCAGCCACGACGACGCAATTGCGGCCGGCCCGTTTGGCGCGGTAAAGCGCCTCGTCCGAGCGCCTCAGCAAATTCTCCGGCTTCTCGTCCTCTCCACTCGCCGCGGCACAGCCGATGCTGACGCTCACGTCGATCTGACCGGCGGGATGGGCAACCGTAAAGGGCTTCTGCGCCACGCGTTGGCAGAGCCGCTCGGCGACGGCGAGTGCAACATTGCTCGGGGCATCGGGCATGACCACGACGAATTCCTCGCCCCCCATGCGCGCCACAAGATCGAAGTTCCGCACGCTGTGCGCCAGCCGGTCGCCGAGTTCGCGAAGAACCTCATCGCCGGTCGCGTGTCCGTATTCGTCGTTGATGCGCTTGAAATGGTCGATGTCGATCATGAGGAGTGCAAAGGGTTTGCCGCCACCCAGGACGCGGGTCATGAGGTTGCCGAGATGGGCCTCGAGATAGCGGCGGTTATAGAGCCCGGTCAGGCTGTCGGTGAGTGCGAGCGACAGGCTGCGCTGGAAATTCGCCCGCAGCGCGTCCTGGTAGCGCTTGCGCCGGATCTGGGTGTGGGATCGCGCGAGCAATTCGTTCCGGTCGATGGGCGCCACGAGGTAGTCGTTGACGCCGAGCTCGAGGCCTTTCGCGAGCCGTGCGGTGTCCTCGCTTTCGATCAGCAGGAGGATCGAGGTCTGGCGTGTCAACTCATGGGAGCGCAGTTGGGAGCAGAGCCGCAAGCCGTCGAAGTTGGAAAGGTGAAGATTGACGATGACGAGGTCGAAATCGCTTTGCAGCGCCGTGGCCATCGCGTCTTCCGGGGATGCCCCGCGCGTGACCGCATGACCCGCCTCCTTGAGCGTCTCTTCGATGCGGCGGACGTTGTTGGGGTTGTCGTCGATGAGGAGGACGGAAGCATGTTCGGGCGAAACCGCGAGCGGGTTGGCGTTCGGCTCGATGGCGCCGAGCTGCTCGCCGGTCGCGGCACGCATGCGCCACTCGTCCATGAGCATCTTGAGCCGCAACAACGAACGGACGCGCGCGAAAAGGGCGAGATCCTTGACCGGCTTGGTCAGGAAATCGTCGGCACCCGCCTTTAGGCCCCGCACGCGATCCTGCACCTCGGAGAGTGCGGTGACCATGATCACGGGAATGTGGGTCGTCCGGGGATCGGCCTTGATGCGCTCGCAGACCTCGAAGCCGTCCATGCCGGGCATCATGACGTCGAGCAGCACGAGATCGGGAAGCTCGTTCCGGACGATCTCGAGCGCCTTTACACCGTCAGTCGCGATGATGACGTCGAAATATTCGCTCGAAAGCTTGGCTTCGAGCAGCTTCACGTTTGGCAGGATGTCATCGACGACGAGGATGCGTGCCGACATGAAAAACTCGCCAGGGTCTAGGTGATTTTCACATCGGGGTCAGTTCAGGAACTTCTCGACGGTCTCCATGAACTTCTGCACCGAAATCGGCTTGGCGATGTAAGCCTCGCACCCTCCCTTGCGGATCTTCTCTTCGTCGCCCTTCATGGCGAAGGCGGTCACGGCGACGACGGGAATGGCCCTCAGCCGGTCGTCCTCCTTGATCCACTTCGTGATTTCGAGTCCGGAAACCTCGGGAAGCTGAATGTCCATGAGGATGAGATCGGGAACGTGCTGGCGCGCGAGCTTGAGCGCTTCCATGCCGTCCCGCGTCTGCAGCGTGGAATAGCCATGCGCTTCGAGGAGATCGTGAAAGAGCTTCATATTCAGCTCGTTATCCTCGACGATCAGAACGGTCTTCGGCATACCTGTGTCCTTCTTGGCTCTCGCGTCGCGCGCGCGGCCATCCTCTCGTTGAGCTCGATCCGTTCCTTGATCCAGCATCGGCCTCACCCCAATCGGTTCACAGGCGGCTGCGACGGTGCCGTTTCAGCCAATCTCTTATCGCCGCACATACCGCAAGGTAGGGGTCCAAAGTTAAATATTGGTTAGTGCTCTGACTTACCACATTATTTGTTCCGTCGGACTTGCCACATTATCGGTTCCGGTCGGACGTCAGCCGGCGGAATATAGGGATGCGTAAAGCCATATGCAAATCGGCGTCGATTTGGGAGGGAGCAAGATCGAGGCGATCGCGCTCGACGAGGCGGGAGCCGTCCTCATGCGTCGGCGGATCGACGCCCCTCAGGGGGACTACGGCCGGACCGTGGGCGCCATTCGCGATCTTGTCCACGGGATCGAAGCCGGACTCGGCCGAACCGGCACGGTCGGCGTCGGCATGCCCGGCGTGGTCTCGACCGCAACCGGCCTCGTCAAGAACGCCAATTCGACCTGGCTGATCGGCCACCCCTTCGACCGGGATCTCTCGGCAGCGCTTGGCCGGCCGGTAAGGCTCGCGAACGACGCGAACTGCTTCGCCCTGAGTGAAGCCGTCGACGGCGCAGGGGCTGGTGCTGAGGTGGTTTTCGGTGCGATCCTTGGCACCGGGGTCGGCGGAGGGATAGTGGTGCAAGGCCGCGTTCTCACGGGTGCGAATGGGATAGCCGGAGAGTGGGGGCATAATCAGCTTCCGGCACCGCTCGCTGCGGAGCAGCCTGGCCCCGCCTGCTATTGCGGCCGGCGCGGGTGTATCGAAACATTTCTCTCCGGACCCGGTCTCATGCGCGATCACGAGCTTGCATGCGGGGCGTGCCTCGAGCCGCACGAGATCTTGGCTCGCGCCGAGGGTGGTGACCGCATTGCGGAAGCAACACTCCTCCGCTACGAGGACCGCCTTGCACGCAGCCTCGCGAGCGTCATCAACCTCCTCGATCCCGGCGTGATCGTCCTCGGGGGTGGTCTTTCCAAAATCGCGCGCCTCTATGAGAGCGTGCCGCCGCGATGGGGACGGTATGTGTTCTCCGACCGCGTCGACACGATGCTCCGTGCGCCGATCCACGGCGATTCGAGTGGCGTGCGCGGGGCCGCCTGGCTCTGGCCAGCCGCTCTGAACGCGTCATGACAGCACTTTGCCGCGAATGCTTCACGCCGCAGCCGGCAAGCGAAGCAGCACCGGCACCGAGGCGATGTCCTTCCTGCGGCTCGCCCCGCGTCATTTCGCATCCCGAGCTTGACGAACTTTGGATCGCCCACATGGATTGCGACGCGTTCTACGCAAGCGTTGAAAAACGCGACGAGCCAAGCTTGCGCGACAAGCCCGTGATCGTGGGTGGGGGTGCGCGCGGCGTGGTATCGGCGGCCTGCTATGTCGCGCGCATCGACGGCGTACGCTCCGCGATGCCGATGTTCAAGGCGCTCAAGCTTTGCCCGAAGGCGGTCGTGATCCGTCCGAACATGCGCAAATACCAGACAGTCGGGCGCGAGGTCCGCCGCCTTATGCTCGAGACGACGCCGCTCGTCGAGCCGCTTTCGATCGACGAGGCGTTTCTCGATCTTTCCGGCACTGAAAAGCTGCATCACGGCTCTCCGGCGCGAACGCTCGCCAGGCTCGCACGGCGGATCGAGGACGAGATCGGCATCACCGTCTCGATCGGCCTCAGCTACAATAAGTTCCTTGCCAAGATCGCCTCTGACATCGACAAGCCGCGCGGCTTCTCCGCGATCGGCCGGGCCGAAGCCGTGGCATTCCTGGCACCCAAACCCGTGAGTCTCATCTGGGGCGTCGGCAAGGCCCTTCAGCAGCGCCTTCACGACGACGGCATCTACACCATCGGCCAGCTTACCCAAATCGAGGAGAACGACCTCATCGCTCGCTACGGCGTCATCGGCCGGCGCTTGGCCCGCTTTGCGCGTGGAGAGGATGGCCGCACCGTGGACCCGCGCCTGCCGGCAAAGAGCGTTTCCGCCGAGACCACTTTCGATGCCGACCTCAAGAGTGCGGACGCCCTTAAAGCAGAGCTTTGGCCGCTCTGCGAGACCGTCGCGGGACGGCTCAAAAAGTCGGCACTCGCTGGGCGGACGATCACGCTCAAGCTCAAGACGGCTGATTTCCACCTGCTTACCCGAAGCCGCACGCTCGACGCGCCGACCCAACTCGCGGAGGTGCTGTTCCGCGCGGCCCTTCCCTTGCTCGAAGCGGAAGCAACGGGGAGAGCCTATCGCCTCATCGGCATCGGTGCCGCCGTGTTCGCACCCGCCACGGAAGCCGATCCTCCCGACCTCCTCGATCCCGAGGCCGAAAAACGCGCCCAGGTCGAGCGCGCGATGGATGCTGTCCGGGCGAAGCTCGGCGGCGGCGCCATTGTCAAGGGACGCGGCTTCGTATCGCCTTCCGGAAAGAGATCGTAAGCGCTTGCCAGGATCGTCGCGAGATAGGCGCTCAGCGCTTCGGGATCAGCATTTCGGCACTGGCAGCGGCTCGAAATATACGATCTTGCCGCCAACCTCGAAGTCCTCATAAATTAGGTTGACGTCGGTCACAACGCCGTCGTCGAGCATATGCACCGCGATCTCGTAGTCCGGCGTTTCTTCCTTGCTGCCAATCGGATAAAACGCCCAACGCATGGGCCAGGTCGGCTGACCGAGCTTCTTCTCGAGGCCGGGGAGTTTTTCGAGCGGCTTGGGCTTACCGACGATCGCGTTGATCTCATCCGGGCCGTCGGCGGTCGCACCATCGAAGACGATCCTATTGAATATGTGCGTGCCCTTGCGCGCCGCCTCGAGCAATTGGGCCACATGGTTCGTTGGAAATAGAGCGCCCTTCGGCAGTTCGACGTTGCGCTTTTCCGGCTGGGTGAAGGTCGCAGTGCCGGCGCCGCCACGGTCCTTGAGATGCGCGTCGCCGCGGAATTCCTCCGTGACTTCGCCGTTCAAGCGATTGCGCACACTGAAGCGGTAACGCAAGCCGTCTTTCGACTCCCAGCTCGTGAAGCTGTTGTCCGTCACGACTTCCTCGCCCTCTTCGCGCCGGATGCTGAGGCGCAAACGCTGCTTGGAAATCCAGGCATCGCAGGTTTCGCTCACCTCGATCCCCATGCCGCCATGGGCATCGACGATGCTGCTCTGGTCGTTCTGTTTGCCGAGTTGGAGCTCGTAGAACGCGTGGTGCGGGATGAGATCGACCGCCTGCGCGGAGCCGGGTGCGCACAACAGTAACGAAGCCAGGGCGGCGAAAAACGGTCGTGTCATCGATACTCCCTGCAAGGGAAATGCATATGGCGGGTCCTTGGCTAGATTATGGCATGCTTTGCGCGGGGGCGGTAGAATGTGCGCAAGCCCGTTCGTAAGACTATCGATCTATAAGCGTAAACTAAATCGTCGTCCGTTAAGATTGCGCAAGCCATTGATCGAGAGTCGGATTTCGGCGTGATCGAGTAATCGATTTTGCAAGAAAGGGCGGTT
>DATDHA010000059.1:0-2526 GCA_036521815.1 Alphaproteobacteria bacterium
AAAACTAACCAATTGCATCAGACTTGGCCTTTTCAGGGAAAGCGATGGGTGTAGGCGCGGTCAATCATCGTTTTTGATAGATGTCGAGTGCCTGCCGTTCCGGGCGGTGTCGACGCTCCATTTAACCGAATCGACGAACCCGCGCGCTTCGTCGTGGCCTGCTTTCGACAATCCCGTCCTCTCTCTGCGTGCTGTCGCGCGATGTCGGTCAGGCGATGGGCCTCTATGGCCTGATGGACCCGCTCAGCAGTCTCCCGTACCTCGGCGGCCAGCACCCGCGCTTTCGCCAAAACGCGCTTTAGCAAAGGGCCTCCAGAGATCGCCGCTTTCGAGCCGTCCCAATCTTTACCTTTCACCACTATGAGACAAACCTCTTGCGACGGCCCCTCGTTCCTTGCTCTCGGTCGACCTTCCCGTATGTCGGGCCGATCGCCTTTGGAAGGACGGGCCGGACATCCGTTTGTAGGGGATGATTGCGGGGAGTAGGATAGAACCCAGGTAGCTTTGGAGGCCGGAAATCATGATGCCCAGCCTTCCCATCGTCGGCATTGGTGCCTCGGCGGGCGGTGTCGAGGCGCTGGAGCAGTTCTTCAGATCCCTGCCGGCCGGCAACGGGATGGCGTTCGTGATCCTCACCCACTTGCCGCCGGATCGCGAGAGCATGCTTTCCGAGATACTCGGCCGAGCGACGCAAATGTCGGTCGTCGACGCGCGCGATGGCGAAAAGGTCGAGGCCGAGCACGTCTATGTTCTGCCTCCCAGCGCGATCCTGACGATCCGCGAGGGAACTTTGCAACTGCGTCGGACCGGCCCCACCGATCGCGAACGCGCGCCGATCGATGTGTTTTTCACCTCCCTGGCCGACGACCAAGCCGAGCATGCGATTGGCATCGTGCTCTCCGGGGGCGGTCACGATGGAACGCTCGGTCTCAAAGCGATCAAGGAGAATGGCGGCTTGACCATCGCTCAGGGTGCCAATCTAACGCGCCCGCGTTTCATTGAGATGCCGTCGAGCGCGGTCGCGGCGGGCATCGTCGATCTCGAGCTTCCGGTCGAGGATATTCCCGAGCGGATCATCAGCTATGTACGCAACTGGGGCGAGTTCGTTTCCCAGCCTCCGCGAGACGCCCTAGCCACAATCTTCAACCTGTTGCGCACCCGGACCGGGCACGACTTCCGCGACTACAAGGAGCGCACGTTTCACCGCCGCATCCAACGGCGAATGCAGGTGGTTCAGACGACGAAGCTCGACGATTACGCCCAGCGGCTGCAGCGCGAGCCCGACGAGGTCAGCGCGCTGTTTCGTGACCTGTTGATCGGGGTCACCGATTTCTTGCGCGATGCTGCGGCTTTTCAGGCGCTCGAGACATTGGTCATCCCAAAGCTGTTCGAAGAAAAGAGCGGGGACGACGAAGTGCGCGTCTGGGTCCCCGGTTGCTCTACCGGAGAGGAGGCTTACTCGATCGCAATCTTGCTGCGCGAGCAGCTTGAAATATCGTTATCACCGCTGAAAATCCAAATCTTCGCCACCGACATCGACGAAACCGCGTTGGGTGTCGCGCGGGCGGCGCGTTATCCGGCAAACGTGGTCAAGAAAGTCTCGCCCGAGCGGCTCCGGCGCTTCTTTGTTCACGAAGCCGGGACATATCGCGTCGCCAAAGAGTTGCGCGATATGTGCATCTTCTCCGCCCACAGCGTTATTCGCGACCCGCCATTTTCGCGTCTCGGCCTGATCTCCTGCCGCAACCTGCTGATCTATTTAAAACCCGCACTTCAGGCGGAGATCATTCCATTGTTTCATTACGCTCTGCGCCCGAGCGGGTATCTATTTCTGGGAAGCTCAGAGAACGTTTCCCGGCACAGCGAGCTGTTTACTTCGCTCGACAGAAAGAACCGGATCTTTCGGCGGCGCGATCTGGTTGCCCGCCCGCCGTTGCCATCGCGACAGTTTCTGCCGCAGGCGCGGGGCGGGGGACAGAGCGGGCTGGTTCAGCGATCGGACAATTTGCGGCGGGTCGCCACGACGATTGTCGAGCATTTCACGCCGACTTTCGTCATCGTCGATGAAGACGGCCAAGCACTCTATTTCTCGTCAGGGACTGGAAAGTATCTGCAGCCCGCCGCCGGCCCGCCCAATCGCGACATTATCGCCATGGCTCGTCCGGGCTTGCGCGCCGATTTGCGCACCGCACTGCACCACGCGCGGGAAACCGGACGGCGTGCGGTGCGCGATCGCGTTCAGGTTCAAATCAACGGCGGCGTTCAGACGGTCAGCATCGCGGTCGAGCCGGTCGCTGAAGGAAAGGAGATCGCCTACGGGGTGGTGTTCACTGATCGCGAGCCGATCAGGGCCCAAGACGAGATTGCCGAGGCGAGTAATCCGGAGAGCCATCACGAGATCGAGAAGGAGCTGCAGGAGACCAGGCATCGGCTTCAGTCGACGATCGAGCAGCTCGAAACGGCGAACGAGGAGTTTCGCTCCTCCAATGAAGAGCTGCAATCGGTCAACGAGGAACTACAATCGAC
>DATDHA010000060.1:0-3425 GCA_036521815.1 Alphaproteobacteria bacterium
TGTTTAATGTCGCGAATGCGTACATGGTGGCATTCCCATTCTCCGATGCCGCCCTTTTAGTGGGTCGGTAAGGCGAGCTTAGGGTGGCCGCTGTAACGCGCTGATGGCGGGAAGTGGGGTTTTTGGTAACAATGGCAGACCGATTGTGACGTTTCGTGACAAGGCGAGTGTGCTCCATGTCCCTGCTGATGACTGGCCATCGATCGGATTGCCCGTGATCGCCATGCCCGAGCAACTCCGCATCCTGGTGGTCGACGACGACAAGGGTGTCCGCAATATGCTGCGCCGCTATCTTTGCGATGAAGGGTTTGCCGTCAGCGAGGCGCAGGATGGAACGCAGGCAAGGGCCATTTTCGCGCGCGAAAAGCTTGACCTCGTCCTTCTCGATCTTACGATGCCCGGCGAGGACGGCTTGTCCGTCGCCCGCCATATCCGGCAGCATTCTGCCGTCCCGATCATCATGCTGACCGGGAAGGGCGAGTTGATCGACCGCGTGGTCGGCCTCGAAGCGGGTGCGGACGACTATATCCCGAAACCCTTTCACCTCCGGGAAATCCTCGCTCGCATCCGCAGCGTGATGCGCCGTTCCCGCCCGGTTGAGAAGGTTCTGGAACCCGACAAGTCGAAGTCGAGTGAAAGGAGCAGCCTCGCTTTTCAAGGCTGGCGGCTCGATCTCCTGAAGCGCGAGCTTTATGCCGCCGACGGCTCGCCCGTTCCGTTGACGACGGCTGAATTCGAGCTACTTCGGGTTCTCGCCCAGCACCCGAACCGCGTGCTGAATCGCGATCAACTCATGGATTTCCTCAAGGGGCGCGAATGGGCGGCTTACGACCGGACGATCGATACGCAGGTGGTCAGGCTGCGCAAGAAGGTCGAACGCGACCCCAAGCGACCCGAGCTGATCAAGACGGTCAGGGGTGCCGGCTACATCTTTGCAAGCGAGGTCGACGCCGATTGACGGTGGCCGGCGCGTCAACGCTCCAGAAGATTGCGTAGTTTTGCGGCGAGATCGGCGGTGCTGAAGGGCTTGCCAAGCCAACCGGCATTTTCGGTGGACAGGCCGCCCTCGAATATCGCGGGTTCGACATAGCCCGAGGTGAAGAGGATCTTGAGGTCAGGGCGCCGCGCGCGCGCCGCGCGCGCGAGATCGACGCCGGTCATTCCGCCGGGCATTACGATATCCGTGAAAAGCAGATCGATCGATTGGCCCCGATCGATCACCGCGAGTGCCGCGGGGCCGCTATCGACCTCAACAACCGCGTAGCCGAGTTCCTTGAGCCGGCGTACCGAGACTCGGCGGACGCGGGAATCGTCCTCGACGACGAGCACGATCTCTCCGCTCGACTGTCGCGCGGCAGACCCTGTCTCGCGGCTCTTTCGGCCTTCCCTGTCCCGCGCCAGTACCGGAAGATAGAGTCGGACCGTGGTGCCTCGCCCAAGCTCGCTATAAAGTTCCGTGTGCCCGCCCGACTGCTGGGCGAACCCGTAAACCATGCTGAGGCCCAGCCCGCTGCCTGCACCGGGCCCCTTTGTGGTGAAGAAAGGCTCGAACGCGCGCCGCCGAACCTCCTCCGACATCCCGCGGCCCGTATCGGTGACTGCGAGCACGAGATAGTGACCGGCGGCGACTTCGGGATTGCCGGAGGCATAGTCCGCGTCGATTTCCACTTCCGCGGTCTCGATGACAAGGCGCCCGCCGTCGGGCATCGCGTCGCGGGCGTTGATCGCGAGGTTGAGCAGTGCGTTCTCGACCTGTCCGGGGTCGCTCATCGTCATTGGCAGGTTTCGCGCGAGGCGAGTCTCGACCTCGATCGTGGCGCCGAGGCTGCGGCGCAGCAGATCGGTCATACCAACGACCAAAGCGCTCAAATCGATCGCTTTGGGATTCAACGGCTGGCGTCGACCGAAGGCGAGGAGGCGGTTGGCAAGCTTGGCGCCGAGCTCGGTCGCTTCGTGAGCTTCGGCAAGCATCTCGCGTCCTTCCGGCCGCTCGATGTGACGTTCGAGCATTTCGAGATTTCCCGAGATGACGGTGAGGAGATTGTTGAAATCGTGTGCGACGCCGCCGGTCAATTGGCCGATTGCCTCCATCTTCTGCGCTTGGCGCAAGTCGTCCTCCATCTTGGCGCGCAAGGTGATATCGCGGATGAAGCCGGTGAAGATGCGGGTTGCGCCGAGATTGACCTCGCCGACCGCGAGCTCCATCGGAAAGATCGTGCCGTCTTTGCGGCGGGCTTCGACGCGGCGGCCGATTCCGATGATCCGCCGCACGCCAGTGCGCTTGTAGCGGTCGAGATAACCATCGTGGTCTTCACTGTGGGGTGAAGGCATGAGCAGGTTGACGTTGCGCCCGACGACTTCGCCTGCAAGGTAGCCGAATAGCCGCTCGGCCGCACTGCTGAACGATTGAATGATGCCGTTTTCGTCGATCGTGATGATCGCATCCGGTGCGGTGGCAATGATCGAGCTTATCCGAGCCTCGCGTTCGCGAAGCGCTTCTTCGGCGTTTTGCCGCTCCGTGATGTCCTGGGCAATGGCGATAATGCCGAGCGGCTCCCGTTCCGAGCCGAGGATGCGCTGGGCGTTCCACAATATAACGCGCTCGCCTTGCTCGGGAGACTTCACGCGGCCCTCGATCGCGCGCGCCGGCCGGCCGGCCAGCACCTCCGCGAAGTCCAAAACGGTCGGGCCTCCTACCCCACCACGGTCAAGCGTGCGGAAATAATCCTGTCCGACGGCCCGCGCCCGGTTAATGCCGTATAGGCGTTCCGCATCGCGATTAAATTCCAAGATGGTGAGATCGGGCGAGAGCAGCAGGATCGGCGTGGCCGCGATCTCGACGAGGGAGCGAAAGCGCTCTTCGCTCGTTCTGAGCTCGTCGAGCAGTGCTGCGACTGAGCTGTTGGATCGGACCCGCTTTCCGGCGCCGGCCTTCGATTTGACGTGTGGGGTCCCTTTCCGCGGGGCAGTTTTCGCCTTCGTCGGCCTTGCCTTCGTTCTCGTTCCCGCTTTCTTTTTGATCTGCGGGGCGCGACGTTTCCTCGGGGCCTTTTGTTTCGCCATTCGCTTGTCTCGCCTTTGGAGCGAGCCCTCCGGAACCGGGCCACATCGTCGCTTCAGTTAACCACAACCAGATCGCGCTCGCATCGATGAAGAGAAATCGCTCGTGGTGATGCCAGTAGATGTAACCCTCGACAAGCTTGTTGAGCGCGAGCGACGAAGGGACGGTGACGGGGTCGCGAGTCATGAAGGCGCTCACTGGCTTGCCCGCCAGCATCTCGCGCGCTGGAGCGCTGCTGCGCGCCGCATTTCATTTTGTGGAGAGTCTCTTTGATCCACGTCAACGAAATGGCGCGCCAAATCGGCAATCGTCTTTCTTTGCGGCCGATATCGGGGGCGCGGCAGAGGCAATGCGCAGAAGCTTT
>DATDHA010000061.1:0-4188 GCA_036521815.1 Alphaproteobacteria bacterium
CGAGCGCAAGGAGCGGGAAGACGAATTAGCGCAACTCGGGCTACTCCTCTCCCGATATCGAGACGCCGCTACCTCATTTCGCGGTCATTGCAAGAGAGTGCGGGCATGGATCGCCTGGCGGCAATCGCCGTTTTTCTCCTCGCTTCAGCGACGCCCTTTGGGGCGCGCGCGGATCCGGTCGCGAACGCGCTGCCGGGCAGCCTCGGCACCGGGCCGGCGGCATCGACGGACGGCGGTGCTAAGACCCTCAAGGAAAGGCTATCCGACAAGGCTTCCGACGAGCAGCGGGTCAACGACTGCGGCGTGCCGCTCGACCGGCGCGGTCCGATGCTGCGGCCGGGTTGTGAGGGCGACGCCGCGACCACAGCGGCAATGGGCAGTGATTCACGCCATGCGGCATCTTCGCTCTTCGATCAAGGCTCGGCGAGCAGGTAGTGGCGCATCATGTAGTCGAGGCCGTGGCGCCAGGACTCGTCGGTGTTGCCGCGAATATCCACACTTTTGACGAACTCCATCTTTCCAGCCCGCGCATCCTCCATGTAGACGTTGATGTTGAGGATGAGGTTGCTCACCTTCTGCACGGTTCCCCAGGCCGCCCAATCCGCCCCGGCTCTGACGGCAAAGCCGCGTTCGCAGCCGTTGCAGCCGCTGATGGCGGGACCGGATTGAATTTCCGTCTGCATATCGGCCGGGATCGGAATGATCTTGAAGCGACCCGAGGCATTGAGCTTATCCCGGAAAAGATCGCCGAGCATTTCCAGTCGCCGCACCTCGACGGGCGTTGTTTGCTCGAGCGAGGTGTTGATCAGATCGAAGCCGAAGAATGCCACGCTTGGAATGTCGCCGGCATGCGCGGGCGCGGCACCGGCTCCGACAAGGCCGATGAGTGCTGTCGCCAATATCGCGGCCCCTCGCCGGTCCATGCGCGCGTCACTGGAGCCGGAAGGTGATCGGCAGTTCGAAGGTGGCGCGGGGCAGATTGATATCGCTTGGAAGTGAGGGGAACGGGGCGGCTGCCTTCGTTGCCTGAACCGACGCCTCGACAAGACGGGACGGCGAACCGGACAGCACCGAGACGTCGACCAGCTTGCCGTCGTGCTCGATGACAATGCGCAGCACGACAGTGCCCTCTTCGCGGCGCATCAAGGCTTGGGCGGGATAGGATTTGTGCGCCTCGATCAGGCCATGGAGGCGGCTTGCGTATTGGCCGAGCGCATTCTTCATCGCGGCCATGTCAATGTGCGCAACACTCGGCGAGGCTGCGGCCTCTTGGATCGGAGCTGCCGTGGCTTCTGCTGGTGCCGTGGCTTGCCGATCCGGCTTGCCCTCCGCTGCGGGAACGGTCGTCTCCCGGGGTTTCGGCCGTGGCGTCTCCTGGGCGACCTTTGGCGGTGGAACGGGGACGGGCAGTTCCGCCGGAAGCTCCGCAAGCGACGCTTCCGGTTCTGGCTCGACGGCCTTCGGCCATTGCGATGGAAGCCGGTCGGGGGCGGGCGGCGTCAGCTCGGCGGGCTGCTCGGGCGGCTTGCTTGTGGCGGCTTCCGGCCGAGCCGGCTCACGTTCTTCCGTGGCGAACGCCTGCTGCGCCGCAGCGGGGAGGGAAACCAGTTCGACCGGAACGACCTCGAGTTCCTCCTCGGAAGCGGGGTGAAACGCCATCGCAAGTGCGCAGAAGGCGCTCACATTCAGCAGCAGCGAGAGTGCCGCGCCGATTGCCAGTTGCCTTTCCCACAGCGAATCAAGGCGATGCAAGGAACTCGACGCTCCCGCCCGTTTGCCCGTTGCGGCTGTCGCGCAATTATCCGGCCCCTGCATGGAAAGGGCTAGTGCCATGTTGGCAAAGTCCGATTTGGCCGGTGCGGCAGAGTGCGAACGGGCATGTCTCCTCCGCCGGCGGCAGCACCCTTCAATCGGGCCGCTCTGTCGTCGGATCGATCATCTTGCGGACTTCGGTGATCTTGGTCGCGGGGAAACCGCTGATCTCCGCATGCTTGCGGATGACGGCCTCGTCCTTCGCGAGGTAGACGCAGAATGTCTTGTCGTTGGCGACGTAGCTTTCGAGCCACTGAATATCCGCCCCGAGCTGACGCAATACCTCGTTCGATTTGGCCGCCGCCCCGCGCAATTGCTCGCGCTCGAGCGAGCCGACCTTGGGGATATCTCGTTCGATGATGAATTTACGAAGCGCCATGGCTCATCTCCTCAATCGCGCGGCCGACGTCATTTCAGGGTCTCGAGGTAATCGATCAGGGCGTCGCGATCCGCCTTTTCCTTGAGGCCCGCGAAAATCATCTTGGTGCCCGGCACGACTTGGCGCGGATTGGTGAGGTAGGTATCGAGTGTTGCGCGGTCCCATGTCTTGTCGAATTTTTTCATGGCATCGGAATAGTTGAAATTGGCAATGCTCGCCGAGTGACGCCCAACAATGCCGAAGAGGCTCGGCCCGATCTTGTTCTTGCCCGCTTCGTTGGTATGGCAAAGCGCGCACTTCTTGAAAACCTCCTTGCCTTTGTCGACGTCAGCGGCCGTCGCGGCAGCGCTCGCCATCGAAAGCCCGAGTGCGGCATAGAGTATCGTCATTGTCACTGCTTTGGCTGGCATTCGATCCTCCCCATCGCCCCGATTTTTCACGACATCCAACTCGTTCCGGATTGATCTGCCTCCGCTCGGCGGCGTCGTTTGCGCCGAAATCGCGCCCGCCTTCCAATCCACGGTGTTATGCAGGCGGCATTCGATCATTCCGGCGCAAGGGCAACGCAAGGTAACATACTGTAAGCGGGTATCCCAAGCGCCAGCAAGCTGGTTCAAAAATCGGCAATCCTGTATTTTAGCAAACCTTGCCCGAACCCGCACGATGCGGGGCAGCTTACGGCGTGCGGACGGAGGTCGATCAAGAAAATGCGGTCAATGACGAAGCTGTTGGGGCTCTGGTTTTTCGTTGCGTTCGTGCTCTTCGCGCAAGCCGCCGGCGCTGGCGACCTCACCGCGGAAGAGGTGCGCGAGGTGGTGGCCAGGGCGGTATCGGGTCAACCCCCAGCGCTTGCGGGCAAGGATTTGTCCAAGCTCGACCTCAGCGGCGTCGACTTTAGGGGTGCTGACCTCGCGGGCGCCAATCTCTTCGGCGCCAAGCTTGTGGGGGCTAATCTATCCGGCACCAACCTCTCCGGCGCAATGCTGGACGCCGCCTGGATCATGCGCGCCAACTTCAGCGACGCCGATCTCTCCGGCGCCAGCATGTTCGGGCCCGTCGTCTACGCCGGATTGGACGTAACGCCGGCGGACGCTCCCACCTTCAAGGGTGCGAATTTTTCCGGCGCGCGTGTCATCGCACGGCTCAGCCGCGTCGACCTGCGCGGCGCCAAGTTCGCCGACGCGAAAATGGGTGCCGACATGAGGAACCAGCCGATGGGACAGATGCGCATCGATCTCTCGGGGTCGGATTTGTCGGGCGCCAACCTCGCTGGCGCCGATCTCAGCCGCGGGATGTTGTCGTTCACCAAACTCGTCGACGCCGATCTCAGCAACGTCAACTTTTTTGGCGCGGACCTCGGCGGGGCCAACATGAGCGGGGCGAACCTCGCTGGCGCCGACCTCACGGACGCCGATCTCGACGGCACTGTCCTGACGGGGGCCAAAGGCTTGAGTGCGGCGAAGGGCCTCGACAAGGCGCGCAACCGCGACAAGGCAGTCCAATGAACAAAGTTTCCAACCTGCGCTGAACCGCGCGTCAGATGGGCGTGAGCAGCTCGCCCTTGCCACCTACCGCCTGGTCGCCCAAGAATCGGCGCATCGGCCCGAGGCGTTCGGCAAGCGCCCCGAGCCCGAGGTCCCCGAGCATTCGTGCCAAGAGACGCACGACCACGAGATCATGCGTACCACAGTCGCCGAACGTCGGGCCGAGGCGGTCGAAGCCCCCGAGCGCGATGAGGCTTCCGCGGCGCATCGCGGCACCGGCACTCGGTCCCACGCGGCCACCCACGACGATCGTGCCGGCCACCATCCGAGCACCGCACGCCTTTCCTGCATCCTGCGCGACCGCCACGAGCCCTCGGCGTAATCGATAGCCGCACTTGGCGCCAGCTTGGCCCGAGACGATCACGACCCCACCGCGCATGCCACCCGGGGCACCGGGCAAGGCGCTGCCGACACCGTCTCCGGCATCGCCTGCGATTCGGATCGTACCTTCGC
>DATDHA010000062.1:0-7797 GCA_036521815.1 Alphaproteobacteria bacterium
GCCGTGGCTGATTTCGTGAACCGATCGTGATGGGCGCGCGATGACGAGTTTCAGCCGTCCGAGTGCCAGCGACGTTCTTATCGTCGTCGACATTCAACGCGACTTTCTTCCCGGCGGATCGCTCGCCGTTCCCGGGGGCGACCAGGTGATTGCGCTCCTCAATCGCCTCGCGTCCGGCTTTCCCCACGTCGTGCTGACCCAGGACTGGCATCCCCACGATCATCGCTCCTTCGCCTCGTCCCATCCCGGGCACAAGCCGTTCGAGAGCGTTCGAATGTTCTACGGCATGCAAACGCTTTGGCCCGATCATTGCGTGCAAGGGAGCGAGGGGGCGGCATTTCATCCATCGCTCGACATACCTCATGCCGAGCTCGTCGTCCGCAAGGGATTTCGCCGCGAGATCGACTCCTATTCGGCATTCTTCGAGAACGATCGCCGCACGCGCACGGGGCTTGCGGGCTATCTCCACGAGCGGGGCTTTCGCCGCGTTTTCCTCTGCGGGTTGGCGCTCGATTACTGCGTGCGGTGGTCGGCGGAGGATGCGCGCCATCTTGGCTTCGACGCCGTCGTGATCGAGGACGCGTGCCGGGCTATCGATCTCGACGGCAGCCTCGCGGCCGCGCGCGGCGCTATGATCCAGGCGGGAGTCGAGCTGATGCGCAGCGCTGTCTTCGGTGCTGCGTAGCGGTGCCGGCACTTCCAGCCGTTCACCTACTACGACGGCCGCAATCCGCTAAGGGATGACTTTGCCGGGCAACGCGGCAATGAAGCCCTCGTTGCGGCAGATAACCCAAATGGGCGGGGTGTATGTGACGGATTGGAAAGTACCCGCGAGCGATACCGTGATAGGGCTCCCCAAACCCAAGATGAGACATTCCCCGCCGCTTACTGTCCCGATTTCGTCGTTCGTGAGATTTCGGCCGCAATTGAGCGACATTTTTCTCTCCCTCTCGCTTCATGCCGTTTTTTGTGAGGAGCGTTGAAGCAGTAACAGGGCGTGTCGGCGCGGTCAATCACTGGATGTATTATATATGACGAATACTGCTTTTTGATTTTGCGAGATTGCCATTTACCTGCGCCATTCTTGCCAGCACGGCTCGATCGCATTGTCCGACGCCTCCCCCACCGCCGGCCCGAGCGGGCCGGAGCGAGAGGAGAGTCGACGTCGCGCGGGAATTTGTACCAAACGGAGGCCCCGACCAACGCGACGTGGATCGCCATACTTCGACAGCGATGGAAGCATTCGCCACTTGCAATCTGGTAGTGTCGATGGCGATGACAACCAACAAGGTCCCCCACACATGCGCAAGATCGCTTTCACCCCAAAGGATCTCAACGACGGATTTGTCGTGGCGATCCACATCGAAGCCAAGACAGGCGAGGAGGACAAGGTCGCCGCCATCCTGGAGGCGTTGGTCACACCCACGATGGCTGAGCCTGGCGTCAAGCTGTTCCTTCCCTATCGATCTCCGACGTCTCCCTCGGCGTTTTTCATTTACGAGCTCTACGTCAATGAAGCCGGGTGGGGTGCGCACCAGGAAACCGTGCATTTCAAGGCGGCCATCAAGGAACTCTTGCCACGGGTGACAAAGCGCGAGCGGATACCCTTTATCCCCTACGTCACCATCGAAACCTGACAGCGCCGGCATCGCCGCGAACGCCCCGGTCGCGGTCTCGAAGGATGCCGCGGCCACTTGCGATTCGGCAAGGCACCGGCGCTAGCTTTCGAGCGGGCCAGTGCTAGCTTTCGAGCAGGCCAGTGCTAGCTTTCGAGCAAGAAGGTCAATTCCATGGTCGCACGGTATTCGGTGATCTTGCCGCGCTCGACCTTCGCCTTCATTTCGATGACCTCGAGGCCGGTGATGCCGCGCACCGTCTTTGCAGCGCGCTTGAGGCCCTGATTGACGGCGTCATCGAAACCCTTGGTCGAGGCGGACGTGATCTTCGTGACACGTGCGACAGCCATGGCGACCTCCCTTGGGACTGGCCGCTCGTCCTTCGTCGGTGCGTTCGAGCAATAAGACCGACTGCCCGAATCGCATCGGACGGATCGAGAGGCATTGGCTCAATGGGTCCGATTTTGCGCCAGTTTGAACCCTGAGTCGAGGGTGCGACCTCGGTATTCGGTTTCCGAACAACCCGCTGGACGAGGCCCTGTTTGTCGACTATGTGCGCGTGAAAAATGGCTTTGAACACCAAGAGATGACGGAGAAGCAGTCTCTGCCTTCGTGATTCATGTCTTGCTATGCATGTGGAATATTGAGTGCTGCTTACTCGATCGCCTTTTGACCGCGCCCGCTCTAAGCACCGGCGGGCTGCTGCAGGAATTGGTCGTTGCAATCGCCGGTTGACTCGATCATATTTCGCGCGCATTGCGTGCGTTGGCTTCAATCGGGAGTGAACGATGAACGAGCGTATATTATTCGTCGCGGTTTTGTCGATAGCGGCTTTGTCGGTGGCGGCCTGCGAACAGGGCCTCCAGGCGCCGCCGGGTACAAGCGCAGCACAGCCGCCGGGCGCAAATGCGCCGGCCAACTCTTATGCGATAGAGCTGTTCGATCAAAACAAGACCGTCAGCATCGCCTGCGACAGCTTGGATTTCTCGGCGGTAGCAGCAAACGCAAACAGCGCTGACGATACCATCTCCGTATCCTGCAGGACGACAGTCGACGGAAATACTCCAGACCTCATGGAGCTCGTAAGGAAGGGAAAGCGTCTGGAGAGAGCGCTCGTGTCGCTCGGACCACAAAAAGGACGTGCCTACAAAATGGAACTGCTCGATGTCACCTTGGCGGGTCTCGAAATCGGGGGAGATTTGTCGTCGCTGGCCGCGATCGAGAACCTGAATTTCTCTTCCCCCAAAAGTCGACTGGTGGCTGCACCGGAGTGAGGGGGCGGAAGAAGGGTCCGGGCCTTGATCGACATGAATGCGCTACGCCGACCGAATGGGTGAGCCGCGAGCGGCAGATGCGCCGGCTCTCTTCGCCCTGACACGAACCTCCTGACGCTACTGGCCCCTTAGCGCCGCTCGGGAAAAAGGGCGAGCAGACCCTCATGCGATGCGCGTGCAACACCGCGCTCGGTGATAAGGCCGGTGACGAGGCGGGCAGGCGTGACGTCGAAGGCGTAATTGCCCGCGTCGCTGCCGTCCGGGGTGAGCTGCACGTCGACGAGCGTGCCGTCGCGTGTCTTGCCGCGAATGCGCGTGACCTCCTCCGGTGCGCGCTCTTCGATCTCGATCGCGAGACCGTCCTCGATCGTCCAATCGATCGTCGGGGACGGAAGGGCGACATAGAACGGGACATTGTTATCCTTGGCGGCGAGTGCCTTCAGATACGTGCCGATCTTGTTGCACACGTCGCCCCGCGCGGTCGTGCGGTCGGTGCCGACGATGCAAAGGTCGACCTCCCCATGCTGCATCAAGTGGCCGCCCGCGTTGTCGACGATGACGGTATGCGCGATGCCGTGGCGGCCGAGTTCCCACGCGGTGAGCGAAGCGCCCTGATTGCGCGGCCGCGTCTCGTCGACCCAGACGTGAAGCGGAATGCCGTTTTCGTGCGCCATGTAGACGGGGGCGAGTGCAGTGCCCCAATCGACGGCGGCGAGCCAGCCCGCGTTGCAATGGGTCAAGACGTTCACCCTGCCGCCCTCGCCCTTGCCCTCCGATGCCTTGCGAATGAGCTTTTCGCCATGGCTCCCGATCGCACGATTGATCGCGACGTCATCGTCGCAGATCGCAGCGGCGCGTTTATACGCCGCGGCCGCACGCTCGGCCGGCCTGACGTTGCGAAGATATTCGCGCATGTCGTCGAGCGCCCAGCGCAGATTGACCGCCGTGGGGCGTGTCTTGAGCAGGGCGTCGTAGGCGCTGTCGAGTGCCGCATCGGAGGGATCGGCGTGAACGGCAAGGCACATCCCATAAGCACCCGTGGCGCCGATAAGCGGTGCCCCGCGCACGAGCATGTCCTTGATCGCGCGCGCCGCGTCAGCGAGTGTCGTGAGCCGCACGGTCTCGAAGAGATGGGGAAGCTTCGTTTGGTCGATGATGACGACCGACCAGCCATCCTCCCCAAGCCAGATCGTGCGATAGGGAACGCCGTTTACCTTCATGCCCCGACCATAACGGAGCGCGCCCGCGCGCTCAATCGAGCATTGCCTCTGGCGCCGTGCCGTTGGTGGTTTTTCGATATGGCCGCGTGCTCGGCTTGAAGAGCGTGCTTTCGCCGCGAGAAAACGCCGGGTCGGGACGCATCCCTGCCCCCCCTTGACTTGCCCCCTCTTGACTTGCCCTGGCCGTTCATCTAGAACAAATACAGAACGAACAAAACACGAACGCTTATCCCCGTGGAGAAGTCCACCTGTGGAGAAGCACCACTGTGGAGAAGCCCATGAGTTATTGCCACGATCTCGTTTCGGTCGAGGCTCTGCGAGCCCGCATTGCTGCCCTCGAAGGCATCTGGCAACACGCAAGCGACATCGACCGCCGGCAAAACGCTTTACCCACGGCCCCTTTTGGCTTGCCGCCGGTCGACCGTGCGTTGCCCTGGGGCGGACTGCCGACCGCTTGTCTCCATGAGCTCGCGGCCGCGGCACCCGCGGATGGCTCGGCAGCCGGCTTTGCCGCGACATTGCTGGTGCGGCTTGGCAAAGCGGAAGGTGCGCGGCCGCGCAGCGTGCTCTGGTGTGCCGCGGGCAACGGCCTCTACGGCCCCGGTCTTGCCGGATACGGGCTCGATACGCGCCGGCTCGTTCTGGTGCGCGGGCGTTCCCAGGCCGATTTGCTTTGGGCCATGGAGGAAGGCCTGCGCTCGGGTGCGGTCGCCGCCGTGGTCGGTGAGGTGCCGGACGCCGATTTGACCGCCACGCGCAGGCTGCAACTCGCCGCCGAGGCGGGCCGTTCGACGGCACTCCTGCTCAGGACTCCCCAACAGAAACCGGGCGAAAGCAAACCCGCCCCTTCCGCCGCCGTCACCGCCTGGCGCATCGGTGCCGCACCTTCCGCACCCGCACCTTACGGCATCGGCGTCGGTGCTGAGCGTTGGCGGGTCGAGCTTGTCCGCTGCCGCGGCGGCGTGCAGCACCAATGGCTATTGGAGTGGAGCGATGAAACGCATCGTCTCGTTATGGCTTCCGAGCTTCGCGACCGACCGGCTCAGGCACCGGCTGGCGTTCCCGGTGCCAAGACCGTCCCCTTCCCCTTGCGGCACGCGGAGCGACTGGCCGTCTAGCCCGCTCGCCACGATCGAGAAGGTGCGCGGCCGGCTCATCATCGTCGCCGCGGACCGTGCCGCGCAATCGGCGGGGATCTTTCCGGGTCAGCCGCTTGCGGATGCGCGCGCGCTCGAGCCCGCCTTGCGCGCGCTCGATGCCGATCTCGGCGCGGATCGCCAAGCGCTCGAGCACCTGGCCGAATGGTGCACGCGCTACACGCCGTGGACCGCACCGGAGGAGCTGGAGCCTGGCGGGGCCGGTGGCGTCTTTCTCGACGTGAGCGGATGTGCACATCTTTTCGGCGGCGAGGCGGCCTTGCTCGCCGACATCGCAACACGGCTCGAGCGCAACGGCGTCTCCGCGCGCGCCGCCATCGCCGATACGGCCGGGGCCGCCTGGGCGGTTGCCCGCTTCGCATCGTCCAATCTCATCGGGGATCTCGTCGTACCCCCCGGCGGCCAGTGCGGGGCGCTCGCGGCCCTGCCCGTCGCCGCATTGCGGCTTTCGCCCGAGACGACGGCGGGGCTTGAGCGCCTGGGGCTGCGCCGCATCGATGCGCTTTACCCCCTGCCGCGCGCCCCGCTTGCGCGCCGCTTCGGCATGCATCTTTGCCGCCGCCTCGACCAGGCGCTCGGCCGCCTCGACGAACCGATCTCGCCGCACCTGCCGCATGAACCTTGGCGTCTTCAGCTTGCCTTCGCCGAGCCGATCGGCCGCCGCGAGGACGTCGCCGCCGGGCTCGAACGGCTGCTCGCCGCCCTCTGCCACCGCCTCGCCGAGGAGATGCAGGGTGCGCGACGGCTCGCCTTCACGCTCTACCGGACGGACGGCACGACCCAGCGCGCCGAGATCGGCACGTCCCTCCCCATGCGCGAGGGGCGGCATCTTTCCCGCCTCTTCGCCGAGAAGCTCGATCGCCTCGATTACGACTTCAGTTTCGGACTTGGCGTCGACCTCATGGTGCTGACCGCACCCGTGGTGGAGCCGCTCGAAGCGGCACAGGCAAGCCTCGTGGCGGTCGCCAACGACGATGCGCCCGAAGCGCTGGGGGCACTCGTCGATCGCCTCGCCAACCGCCTCGGCCCGCCGGCGATATGCCGGCTCATTCCGGTCGAGAGCCATCTGCCCGAGCGCGCGCAGCGCGCGGCACCACCTCTCGACTCCGCACGCGAGGCCTTGGCGGCGTGGCGGCAAACCCGGCCCCGCCCGGTGCGCCTCTTTGCACAACCCCAGCCGGTCGACGCTATCGCCCCGGTGCCGGACGACCCCCCGCTTCTTTTCCGCTGGCGCGCAAAGCTCCATCGGGTCCGGCTTAGCGATGGGCCCGAGCGCATCGCGGGCGAATGGTGGCGTGCGGGGGCACCCGCCGGGGCCGAAATTCGCGACTATTACCGGGTCGAGGACGAGGATGGGCGGCGCTTCTGGCTTTATCGCGAGGGTCTCTATCACCCCGCGAAGACGCCGCGCTGGTTCCTTCACGGGCTGTTCGGATGAGCGATTTGCTGGCAAAATGCCTGCACATTGTGACAGCAATTTGCCAGCAAAGGAGATCACCATGGCCACCATCACGATCCGCAACCTGGACGGGGAGGTCGTCAAGCAGCTCAAGGCGCGCGCCGAGGCGAACAAGCGCTCCCTGGAAGCCGAACTGCGGGACGTGCTTGCGACGGTCGCACGGGAAGGCCGGGCATTCGACCTCCGCGCCTATGCGGCACGGATCGCGGCCATGACGCCCAAGCGCGCGCAGACCGACAGCGGCCGGCTGCTCAAGACGGATCGGCGGCGATGACCGTCGTCGTGGACGCGAGCGTCGTCATCAAGTGGTTCGTGCGCGAACCGCTCCATGAGGAAGCGCTCCGTCTTCTCGACACGCCGAGGATCCTGCATGCGCCCGAGCTGATCGTCCCGGAAGTCTCCAACGTCGCCTGGAAAAAGGTCATCCGGAATGAAATCGGCAAAGATCAGGCCGTCAAGATCGTGGAGGCGTTCCGGGGCGGGATTCCCATACTCCATCCTTCCATCTTGTTTTGCGAGCGCGCGATCGAGTTGGCATTGGCACTCGGCCATCCGGTTTACGATTGCCTCTATCTCGCCTGTGCCGAGACGATCGACGGCATCTTGGTCACGGCGGATAATGCGTTTTTCCGATCGGTGCGGAAAGCCGGGTTCGGCGAGCGCGTGCGCCTGCTCGGGCGCTCGGCGATGCTGATGTCCGATCCGGTGCCGGGATGACCGATTACGCCGAACTCCAGGTGACGAGCAATTTCAGCTTCCTTCGCGGCGCTTCGCATCCGGAGGAGCTGGCCGAGACCGCGGCGGCACTCGGCCATCGCGCGCTCGCGATCACCGACCGCAACTCCCTTGCCGGGGTGGTGCGCGCCCACGCGGCGGCCAAACGGCTCGGCCTCCGGCTCGTGGTCGGCGCACGACTCGATCTCGAGGACGGGCCGAGCGTCCTCGCTTACCCCGTCGACCGTGCCGCTTACGGCCGTCTCGCCAATCTCCTCACGCTCGGAAAGCGCCGTGCGGAGAAAGGCGAATGCCGCCTGATGCGCGCCGATCTTCTCGCCCACGCCGAAGGACAGC
>DATDHA010000063.1:0-3070 GCA_036521815.1 Alphaproteobacteria bacterium
GCGGGCCGCGACGACGATCCTGCGGCACCGACGCGCATTGTTCCGCCACTCGACAACCTGCTGTTCAACCGCCAGCGCTTCCAGGCACTGTTCGGCCATGACTACAAGTTCGAGGCCTACACGCCGGCCACCGACCGACGCTTCTATTTTGCCATGCCGGTCATCCATGGCGACCGGCTGACGGCACTCATCGATGCCAAGCGCACGGACGGCGAATGGCGCATCGTCGGCTTCCACGGATTCGAGCGGATGCCAGCCGACGCATTCCGACAAGCGGTGCATCGCCTGGCCGCGATCGCTGGCACCGAAAAGGTCGGCGCCACCACCCGCCTGCCCCGCGAGCTGCGCCGCGCGGTCGTCGGAAAAATCGAGTCTGCCGCACCGCCGTGACGACGAAACCGCAGCACAGGGTCTGCCATAGAAGATGCGGTAAAATCCATAAATCGAGATCATGATCCGATCCAATCCGACCGGATCGTGATCTGGTGCCTCCCGCGCGCTGGAATACGGTCCCTTCTTTCAGGTTATATTCTTGCTATGACACGCATCGTCATCTTCACCGACGGGCCGGATTGGCATAGCCGCAGATTGGCGGTGGCCCTCGAGCGCCGAGGTGCCGTCGCCTTGGTATGCTCGCTCCGCGACTGCGTCTTCCGCGTGGGAGAAGGAGGAAGTGGGATCTCCATTCCGGGGATCGATGGCGGATTGCCGGACGCGGTCCTCGTCAAGACCATCGCCGGCGGCAGCTTCGAACAGGTCACGTTGCGTCTGAGCTTCCTCCATGCGCTCGCGGCACTCGGCGTCCCCGTCATCAACAGCGCCCGCGCGATCGAGCGCTGCGTCGACAAATCCATGACGAGCTTTCTCCTCCATCGCGCCGGCATCCCGACGCCGGTCACCGTCGTGGGCGAGCGCGACCAGGCGATCAGCCAGCTTATCGGCGCGGGGTCGTCCGAATGGGTTGCGAAACCGCTCTTCGGCTCCCAGGGCCGCGGTCTCACGCGCCTGCAACCGAACGACCCCCTGCCGCCCGCCGAACTTTACGCGGGCGTGCGCTACATCCAGCATTTCGTCGGTCGCAATGAAGGCTGGCACGATTATCGGGTAATGGTTGTCGGGCGCAGCCCCGTCGCCGCCATGATTCGCCATGGCAAGGATTGGATCACCAATGTGGGGCGAGGTGCGCGCTGCGAGGCCGCCTCTATTAGCGAGCGCATGGCGGAGCTCAGCTTGGCGGTCGTCGAGGCAATCGGTGCGGAATATGCAGGCATCGATATGATCGAGCGGCCGGACGGCGCGTTTTATGTGCTCGAGGCGAACTCCATGCCCGCGTGGAAGGGGCTGCAAAGCGTTGCGTCGCGCGATATCGCGCAGACCCTGGCCGACCATGTCCTCGGCTTCGTCGCCTGAGCGAAGTGCGGCACTCGCTGCGATCTACCGCAAGGCGTGCCTTGACGAACTGCGGGCACTCAAGCCCGGCAATGTGCATGTTCATGGCGACGGCCACGGCATGACCGTCGCCGACTTCGAATTGAGTGCGCAAGCATCGGCGGCGGCGCTATGCGCGCCGGGGCGGCCCGTCGGGCGCCGGATTCTGGACGCCACGGTCGCGACGCAACGCGCGGTCGGCTGCAACACCAATCTCGGCACTCTGCTGCTCGCGGCCCCCTTGCTCGCGGCGGCCGAAACCGCGGCACCGGGCGGCTTGCGCCGCGCACTTGGCGTCACCCTCGAAGGGATGACCGTCGAGGATGCCATCGATACCTACGGGGCAATCCGCCTCGCCCGTCCCGCCGGGCTGGGCACGAGCACCGTGCAAGACGTGCACAACGCCCCCACAATCGACTTGCGCAGCGCCATGATCCTCGCCGCGGACCGGGATCGGGTGGCGCGTCAATACGCGACGGGCTATGCGGACGTATTCGACGTCGGTGTCGCCATATTGGCGAAAGCGCGTCGTGCGCGGATCAAGCAGGATTTGGCGACAAGCCGCGCTTACATGGCATTCCTCGCGGCGTTCCCCGACAGCCATATCGAGCGCAAATTCGGCGCCGAATGCGCCGAAGCCGTGCGCGCCGAAGCCGAAAAAACCGTCATCGCCCGACGCTCGGCAAGGAAGATCGAGCGGGAAATGGCGTTGCTCCTCGATTTCGATCGCCGTCTCAAAGTGCAAGGGTACAATCCGGGCACATCGGCCGATCTCGCCGTTGCGAGCTTGCTCGCTCTCGCTATCGCAGATATGCTCGACCCCGGCGAAAAGTGGGAGACGGCTTGAGTGCCGCGATATTACGACAGCCTGAAATCGAGGGAGGATGACGATGGCGAAGATCACCAAAGTGTGCGTCGGCGAAGCACTTGTTGGCGACGGCAATGAGATTGCTCATATCGATTTGATTTTGGGACCGCGCGGCGGCCCCGCAGAAGCAACGTTTTGTCATACGCTCACCAGTCAGCGCGAGGGCGTCAACGGCCTGCTCGCCGTGATCGGCCCGAACCTGATGTGCAAGCCGAGCACCGTGATATTCAACAAGGTCACGATCAAGAACGCCAAGCAGGCGGTCCAGATGTTCGGTCCCGCGCAACGCGCCGTCGCCACGGCGGTCGCCGACTGCGTCAAGGACGGCACCATCCCGGTCGCGGAGGCGGACGACATCTTCATTTGCGTCGGCGTGTTTATCCACTGGGAAGCGGCCGACGACAAGAAGATCCAGGACTTCAACTACGAGGCGACCAAGTTGTCGATCAAGCGCGCGGTCAACGGAGAGCCGTCCGCGAAGCAGATGCTCGAGCAGCGCGACAAGGTCAGCCACCCGTTCGCGGCCCACAACTAAATCGTCGCCTGACGCTTGGAGTTGGCGGCGGAACGCCGCTGTGATTGCAAACTACGCGTGGCCTCGCCCGCGGACGAGGCCACGCACTAAGTGTGGCAAATCCGAAATTCGCCATATCTTGGAGCGGGACCGTGAGCGAATTTCGGATTCAAAGCCACACTAGGGTCCAGACTCATAAAATCCACCATACGATAGCCGCAACGAGGCAGACGGCTGCGAGGAAATTTCGCGCCAGCTTG
>DATDHA010000064.1:0-4704 GCA_036521815.1 Alphaproteobacteria bacterium
GCACATGGAATTCCTCATCGACCGTGCGGGCTATCTGCGCGCGCGATGGCTGCCGTCAGAGGAAAGAGGCTGGAGCGATCTCGCGGCCCTTCGCCGGGAGATCGAAACACTCAACAAAGAGCCGCTGCGCGAACCCGCACCCGAGGGTCACGTGCATTGACGCCCGCGTCGCCACGCGAAACGCTCATGCAGCACCCGGCTTTCCCCACCGCCGCACGAACTTGTCGTAGTCCTCGAGCAGCGTTCGCGTGACCTTGCCGACCTCGAACTTGTATTCGCCAATCTCGGCGACCGGGGTCACCTCGGCGGCGGTGCCGCAGATGAAGACTTCCTGGGTCTTGGCAAGTTCATCCGGCATGATGGCGCGCTCGACCGTCTTGATCTGGCGATCCTTTGCGAGCGCGATCACGGTGCGGCGCGTAATGCCGTTCAGGAAACAGTCCGGTGTTGGCGTGTGCAGCTCTCCGTTCTGAACGAGGAAGACGTTGGCGCCCGTCGCCTCGGCTATGCGTCCGCGCCAATCCAGCATGAGCGCGTCGGCGTAGCCGGCACGCTCGGCGGCGTGCTTGCTGATCGTACAGATCATATAGAGGCCGGCCGCCTTGCTCGACGTCGGCGCCGTGTTCGGTGCTGGCCGGGCGTACTTCGCCCAGGCGAGCCTGATCCCCTTCATCCGCGCCTCGGGCGAAAAATAGGATGGCCACGGCCACGTCGCGATCGCGAGATGAATCTTGCTCTGCTGGGCCGACACCCCCATGACCTCGCTGCCGCGCCAGGCGACGGGTCGCACATAACCGTCGACGATGCCGTTCGCCTTTACGACCGCATCGCAAGCACGGTCAATTTCCTCGGCCGACCAGGGGATCTCGAAGTCGAGCCCGCGCGCCGATTCCACCAGACGCTCGGTATGCTCGCTCAGCTTGAAGATGATGCCGCCGTATACGCGCTCACCCTCGAAGACGCAGCTTGCATAATGGAGGCCGTGGGTCAGCACGTGCACCTTTGCGTCGCGCCATGGAACGAGCTTGCCGTCGAACCAGATCTGGCCGTCACGATCGTCAAAAGGGATAAGCGCCATGTCGTTTTGTCCTTCGTCGCTGTCGGGTCGGCTCGCCGTCCGCAATCCGGCACCGACGAGAATGTCTTGCATGACGTAACATTAGGCGGCATATACGTCAACGTGGCTGACTTAAAATCAGGCTTCAATCAGCTGTTCCTGCGCGAGGAAGAGCTTCGGCGCGGGATGGAGCTGTTGTTCTTCGCCTACCGCGACTTTGCCGCGGAACCCGACGGGCTCTTGACGCGGCACAAGTTCGGGCGCGCCCATCACCGTGTCATCTATTTCGTCGGCCGCTATCCCGGCATCAGCGTGACGGAGCTTCTGAACATCCTCAAGATCACCAAGCAAAGCCTCTCCCGCGTGCTCGGTCAGCTTGTGCGCGAGGGTGTCGTGCTCCAGAAGCCGGGCCCGAACGATCGCCGGCAGCGCCGCCTAGAATTGACCGCGAAAGGCACCGAGATCGAAGACGCACTCACGCTCCGCCAGCGCGAGCGCTTCGCGCGCGCCTTCCGCAACGCCGGTGCGGACGCGGTCGAGGGCTTTCGCCAGGTCCTGCTCCAGCTCGTCAATGAGCGGGATCAGACCCGCTTCCGGGGGCCGCATTAGGCGCCCGCCCGCCGCACCTGCTATAATCCGATCATGACCGACGACGCCCCCCACGTCCTCGTCGTCGACGACGACAAGCGCCTGCGCGAGCTTCTGCGCCGCTATTTGTCGGAGAACGGTTTTCGCGTCACGACCGCGGGCAACGCCGTCGATGCGTGGGCGAGGCTCGAAGGCTTCGCTTTCGATCTCATTGTGCTCGACGTCATGATGCCGGGTCAGAACGGGCTCGACTTCACCGAAGCTTTGCGGCGGAAAAGCCAGATGCCTGTCCTCATGCTCACCGCGATGGGCGAACCCCGCGATCGCATCAGGGGCCTCGAACGCGGCGCGGACGATTATCTCCCGAAACCGTTCGAGCCTCGGGAGCTTGTGCTTCGCATCCAGCGCATCCTGAGCCGCGTGCCGACTCAACCCGTTCTTGAGCCGCTCACGCGGGTGCGCCTCGGCGCCTTCGTGTTCGATTTGCGCCGCGAGGAATTGAGCCGCGACGGCGAGTTGATCAAGCTCACGGAGAGCGAGGCGCGTTTGCTCAAGGTTCTGGCGAGCCATGCGGGAGAGCCCCTCGAACGCGAACGCTTGGCGGCGGAAAGCGAGATGTCGGGCAGCGGCCGAACGGTCGATGTCCAGGTCACGCGCCTGCGGCGCAAGATCGAGCCCGACCCGCGCGTGCCGCGTTACCTCCAGACGGTGCGCGGCAAGGGCTATCTGCTGCGCCCCGATTGAGAAACCGCCCGATTGAGAGACCGTGTGACGGTTTCCGACCTGCCCTGGCGATGCGGCATCCCAAATTGGGCTCGATCTCGGTGTTCTGCGGGATCGCTTCGGCGAGGCCGCCAACCGGTGGGCTATGGAACATAAGGTGGCTTGGCGCGCGGCGAGATGATATGGAATCGCGAGGCCCTCCTCACCCTTCCCTCTCCCCCAATGGAGCGAGAGGGTTGCGCAGGGTTAGCGAAGCAACGCTGAGCTTACGCGAAGCTGGACGAGGGAAGACGGCCGGCAGCACCGAGTGCCCGGTGCAGGCCGCCGCGGTACCCTCTTAGGAATGCGGAGCAGCCCAGTGCGGGGTTTGCCTGACGTATTGGTGCAATGGGTGAAGCGCTACCTTCCGCGCACGCTGATGGGGCGCTCGCTTCTCATCATCGTGACGCCGCTTGTCCTGCTGCAGGTCGTGTCCACCTACATTTTCTACGAACGCCACTGGGACACGGTGACACGTCAGCTCGCGTCCACGCTGGCGGGCGATATCGCCGTCATCGTGAGTTTTCTCGAGGATCACCATGACGAGGCGAGCCGGCAATGGATCCTCGATGTCGCCGATCAGCGCATGGGAATTCGGGCGCGCTTCCAACCCGACGCCCGGCTCGATCCCGATCTGGCGCGCTTGCCGCCCGACTCCCTCGACCGACTGCTGATCCCCTATCTCGAGGACCGCATCAATCAACCCTTCGACATCGACACGAACGAGCTCGACCGTGACATCGAGATCAGCGTGCAGATGCCCGATGGCCTTTTGGTCGCGACGACCACGCGCAAACGGCTGTTCAGCCCGACCACCTACATCTTCATCCTGTGGATGGTCGGCTCGTCCTTGGTGCTGGTCTCGATCGCGACCATTTTCATGCGCAACCAGGTTCGCCCGATCAGGCGCCTCGCCGCGGCGGCGAACAGCTTCGGCAAGGGACGCGACGTGCCGAACTTCCGGCCGGCAGGGGCGGCCGAGGTGCGCCAGGCCGCGTCTGCTTTCTTGGAAATGCGCGACCGCATCAAGCGCCAGATCGAGCAGCGCACCGAAATGCTCGCTGGCGTCTCCCACGATCTGCGCACCCCGCTCACGCGCATGAAGTTGCAGCTCGCGCTCCTCGGCGAGAGTGTTGAATCGGAGGAACTCAAGGCTGACGTCGCCGACATGGAGAAAATGATCGAGGGCTACCTCGCCTTCGCGCGCGGGGAGGGTACCGAAGCACCCGAGCCCGCGGATATATCCTCGGTCCTCGAGCAGGTCGTGGCGGGCGCCCGCAAGGAGGGGGCGAAGATCGACCTCCACACGGAGGAGCACCTCGTCGTACCCGTCCGCCCCGAGGCCATCAAACGCGGGCTTATGAACCTTGTTTCCAATGCCGTGCGCTATGGCCAGCATATCCAGGTCCGCGCCGGCCGGCGGGAGGACTCGATCGAAATCCTGGTCGATGACGACGGACCCGGCATTCCCCGCGATCAGCGCGAGGCGGTGTTTCGCGCGTTCGTCCGCCTCGATCCTTCGCGCAACATCGAGACCGGCGGTGTCGGGCTCGGGCTCACCATCGCGCGCGACGTCGTGCGTGGGCATGGCGGCGAGCTTGTCCTCGATGATTCGCCCCTCGGCGGACTCCGCGCGCGCGTGCGCCTGCCGCTTTGACGAGCGGGCCTAAGATCCGCGCCCGCGGGCGAGGTGCACAGCGAAATACCGAGTTTCCGATCCAAGCGCTCCTGTGATAGGTTCCGGCCGCAAAATTGGCCTGACTGTGCAGCAGGACATGCGATGACGTTCCTCGACCTCGACCGCCTTGCCGCGACGGCGCTCGCCAAGGAACCATACGAGTTCGTGATGGTCCCCAATTTCGTGCGCCCGGAAACGCTCGGCGCCATCCGCGAGGCTTACCCCCGCATCGACCAGCCGGGCAGCTTTCCCGTGAGCAAGGTCGCTTTCGGGGGAAGTTTCGCAAGCCTCCTCAAGGAACTCGAAGGGCCCGGCTTTCGTCATGCGATCGAGGCCAAGTTCGGCGTCGATCTCTCCGGCCGGCCGACCATTGTCACGGTGCGCGGCAATTGCGGCCCGCGGGACGGCGGCATCCATACGGACTCGAAGAGCAAGATCGTCACCGTTCTTCTCTATCTGAACGAGCCGTGGGAGCCCCAGGGCGGAAGGTTGCGCCTGTTGCGCTCCGCGACGGACCTCGAGGATTACGCGCTCGAAGTGCCGCCCGAGGCCGGCCTCCTCCTCGCATTCCGCCGCAGCGAGCGCTCCTTCCACGGCCACAGGCCCTATATCGGCCCGC
>DATDHA010000065.1:0-5209 GCA_036521815.1 Alphaproteobacteria bacterium
GAGGCTCTTCGCAACCTTGCCCTCGTAAAAGCCTGCTCGGCCTTCCTCGGCGATCGTCCGCAGGGTTGCGGCAAGTGCCGGTTGGCGGTGGATGTCGCCTGCATCGGGGATGCGGCCGTCGGGGGCGACGATACCCCGCAAGCCGGGATCGGACATGATCAGCTCCCGTTCGCGGGCCCAATCCCAGCCGACGCGTGGGGCGATCGGATAGCCGTTTTCCGCATAGTCGATCGCCGCGACGAAGAGTTCTCGCCACGGCAGCCGCCCATGATCGCCGTGAAGTCGCCACCAGGCGTCGACCGCCCCGGGTATCGTTATCGCCTGCGGGCTGCGCCGGGGAATCTCGGCACCACCCAATCCGCTCAGCTCCTCGATCGACGCCGCGGCCGGCGTTCGGCCCGACCCGTTCAGGGCCTGGATACGCCCGGTCGCGGCGGGGCGGAACAGAACGAAACAATCGCCGCCAATGCCCGTCATGTGGCTTTCGACCACGCAAAGCACCGCGCACGCCGCGATCGCCGCGTCGAACGCGTTACCGCCACGCGCCAGCACGGATACAGCACTCGCCGATGCAATGGCATGCGACGTGGCAACCACGGCGGACCGTGCAGCGACAATCGACCGGCCCGGCAAAACAAAATCTCTCATTAAGCGACCTTTCTCAAACCTTGCTCTGCCCTCTTCGCCCCCTCGCATCAGCAATCCATCGGCACTCGATACCGCCCAGATAGTGGACGGCATTAAAGAGCGTCATACAATATGGTGGAACGCTCGGGAACCAGGTCTGGGCGTGCAGTTCGGCCGGCACGCGCGATCTTCGGTTGAATCGATGGGTTTCCGCGGACTGAGATTTTCCTCCGACACCTACTCAAGGCCTTATGGCGGCAATGCTTTCGGTGCGGGCAATCTCTAGACATGGAGGTCGGCGGATGTCAAACGCCGCAGCGAGCGTCCTAAGCATAACTTAAGGTAGGGCAAAGCCGATTGGCCGTCCCGTGCCGTGAAAACGGTCCCGAAATATGAGCGGTCTGTTGCGAAGCTGCGTCGGATGCATCTAGAATCGGACGGCTAAAGCAGGCGCTCTCGGGGAGGTCGGGCGGATTGCCGGTACCGTGCCATCATTGAAAGGATGGCTCGGCAAGTCGGCAAAATCATCGAGCGGAGGACCCCACCATGGATTCGATCGAGACGCGGGTCATGGGCAAGATCACGAAGCGTCTTTTGCCGTTCCTGATGGCCTGCTACTTCATCGCCTACCTCGACCGCGTCAATGTCAGCTTCGCCGCCCTCACGATGAACAAGGATCTCGCGTTCACCGCGACGATCTTCGGCTGGGGCTCGGGAATCTTCTTCATCGGCTATTTCATCTTCGAAGTGCCAAGCAACATAGCGCTCGAGCATTTCGGCGCGCGCCGTTGGATATTCCGGATCATGTTGAGCTGGGGCATCCTGTCGGGTGCCATGGCCTTCATTTGGGACAGCACGAGCTTTTACGTCGTGCGCTTTCTTCTCGGCGTGGCGGAAGCCGGCTTTTTCCCGGGCATCATCCTGTTCCTGACCTACTGGTTCCCGGCATCCTATCGTGCCCGGATCGTCGGTTATTTCATGGCGGCCATTCCGATCTCCTCGATCGTCGGCGCACCGTTATCCGGCTCCATCCTCGGCCTCGACGGTGTCCTCGGCCTCAGGGGATGGCAATGGCTCTTCGTCCTCGAAGCTGTGCCGGCGGTGGTGATGTCGTTCGCCGTCTTGGCGTATCTGACCGATGGGCCTGCGAAAGCGCACTGGCTGACTGCCGAGGAGCGCGACTGGCTTTCGGGACGCCTCAGCTTGGAGCGGCAGAGCCGCGAGGCGATCGTGAAATTCACCCTCCTCCAGGCGCTGGCACATCCCCGCGTGCTGCTTCTCAGTCTTGTCTACTTCGGCATCGTCGCGACCAACTACGGCATGACCTTCTGGCTGCCGCAAATCATCAAAGGCTTTGGCGGCTTGACCAACCTCGAGACCGGCTTCATCACGGCGATCCCCTACGTGGCGGGTGCGGTCGCGATGGTGTTTTGGGGGCTGCGTTCGGATCGCGAGCGGGAGCGGAAATGGCACGTCGCGATCCCGATCGCGATTGCGGCGATCGGGATCGCACTCTCGGCGATGACCGAGGATCCGGTTCTCAAGATGTCGGCGGTCACGCTCGCCGGCCTCGGTATCTTCGGGGTCCTGCCCTGTTTCTGGACATTGCCGACAGCACTTCTGACCGGGACCGCCGCCGCGGGCGGCATCGCACTCATCAATTCGGTCGGCAATATCGCGGGCTTCGTGGGCCCGTTCGCCATGGGCCGCATCAAGGACGCAACCGGAAGTTTCATGTTCGGCCTCCTCTTCATTGCAGCACTTGCGGTCCTCTCATTCGTCGTCGTGCTCGCGCTCGGGCACAATCCGGCACTGGAGGGCCACGCCGCCGACAGTGCTGCCGATTGAGCCCCCGGCCTCGCGCGCCCCGCTCCGGCCACCGACCGCCGCGAAGAGACGCCTTGATTCCGCCATAAATTAGCGGCCTATATCTGGCGCATTTTCCATCGTCCCCCCTGGAGCCGCCATGAGACGTTCCCGCCAACTGAAAGTGCCGTGCCTGCGCCGCTTGTCGGCAATCCTGTTCGCAGCCGGCTTGGCACTTTGCGGGATTTGCGGCGTGGGTGCCGCCACGGCCGCGGATGAGCACGGCATCGTGCGCGCCACGCTCGAAAATGGCTTGAGGGTCGTCATCGTGCGCAACACATTGGCGCCGGTCGTCGCGACCGCGGTCAATTACATCGTGGGTGCCGACGAGACGCCACCCGGCTTTCCCGGCATGGCGCACGCGCAGGAACACATGATGTTCCGCGGCAATCCCGGCCTCTCGGCCGATCAGCTCGCGAATATCGGCAGCGTGATGGGCGGCAGCTTCAACGCGGACACGCGCCAAACGGTCACCCAGTATTTCTTCACGGTCCCGTCGGAGGATCTCGATGTGGCGCTTCACATCGAGGCGATCAGGATGCGCGACGTGCTCGACACCCAAGAAGCCTGGGCCAAGGAGCGTGGCGCCATCGAGCAGGAGGTGGCGCAGGATCTTTCGAGTCCACGCTATGTCCTGTTCACCAAGCTGCGCGCGGCATTGTTCCGCGGAACACCCTATGAGCACGATGCACTCGGAACCCGGCCCTCCTTCCAGAAGACGACGGGCGCCATGCTGAAGGCCTTCTACGACAAATGGTACGCGCCGAACAACGCCGTCCTCGTCGTGATCGGTGACCTCGATCCGGATGCCACGCTCGCGAAGGTCAAGGCGCTTTTCGGCGGAATCAAGGCCAAGAAGCTGCCCGAGCGTCCGGAAGTGAGGCTCCAGTCCGTCAAGACGGCGGCGCTCAGCCTCAAGACGGACTTGCCCTACAGCCTCCAGGTGATCGCCTTCCGCATGCCTGGCCTCGACAGCCCGGACTATGCGGCGGCCGAAGTGCTCGCCGACGTGCTCAACAACCAGCGCGGCGAACTCTACGGGCTGGTCCCTCAGGGCAAGGCGCTGAACGCCGAATTCGCCTTCGATCCGGAGCCGAAAGCGGGCCTCGGCTACTCGGTCGTGGCTTTCCCCGCCGACGGGGACGGCAAGGCCGCCGAAAAGGACGCGCGCACGATTCTCACCCACATCGCGCGCGAGGGCGTTCCCGCCGATCTCGTCGAAGCCGCGAAAATCGAGGAGCGTCGTGCCGCCGAGTTCGAGAAGAACTCGATTGAAGGCTTGGCGACGGTATGGTCGGAGGCTGTCGCGGTCGACGGGCTCCAATCGCCCGACGACGATCTCGCGAGCATCGAGAAGGTCACGGTCGAGGATGTGAACCGGGTCGCGCGGAAATACATCGATCTCGACCACGCGATGACCGCCCTGCTGACGCCGCAAGGTTCGGGCAAGCCGATCGCCTCGAAAGGCTTCGGCGGCCAGGAAAGCATTTCGCTCGGCGAGGCGAAGCCCACGCCCCTTCCCGACTGGGCGGAGTCGGCCCTCGGCCATCTCGCCGTACCCGAATCGACGGTCAACCCGACCGTCAGTACGCTGGGGAACGGCATCACGCTCATCGTCCAGCCCGAGGACGTGAGCGACACGGTGAGTGTGTTCGGCCGCGTGCGCAATCGCCCCGAACTTCAGGTGCCCAAGGGACAGGAAGGCCTGTCTCAGGTGCTGGACGACCTCTTCCCCTACGGGACGGAACATCTCGACCGGATTCAATTCCGGCGCGCCCTCGACGCACTCGGCGCCGACGAGGAAGCAGGCACCGATTTCTCCATCCAGGTCCTGGCCGAGAATTTTGACCGCGGTGTTGAGTTGCTCGCCGACAACGAGCTTCATCCGGCCTTGCCGAGCGAGGCGTTCGACATCGTCAAGCAGCAGATCGCAAGCACGCTTGCCGGACGGCTCAAGAGCCCAAGCTACCTCACGCAGCGCGCCATCCGCGCGGCCCTTTTTCCGAAGGACGATCCGACCCTGCGCGAACCACTTCCCGAAACGGTCAGCAAGCTCACGATTGGCGACGTGCGCGACTATTTTAATGCCGCCTTCCGGCCCGACCTCACGACAATCGTCGTGATCGGCAAAGTGACGCCGGAGGCCGCCAGGGCGACGATCGAAAAGCACTTCGGCGCCTGGAGTGCCGCCGGGCCTAAGCCGGAAACGACACTGCCGCCGGTGCCGCCGAGTGCCCCGACAGCGACGGCGGTGCCGGACGCAAGCCGCGTGCAGGACCGCGTGACGCTATCGGAGACCGTGGGGCTGACGCGCGCCGATCCGGACTATTACGCGCTGCAACTCGGCAACAACGTGCTGGGCGGGAGCTTCTATTCGACCCGGCTCAGCAACGATCTGCGCAAGAACGCCGGCCTCGTTTATTCCGTCGATTCCTTTTTCGAGGTGGGGAAGACGCGCGGTGCGTATTTCGTCCAATATGCCTGCGACCCCGAGAATGTGTCGAAGGTGCACGATGCCGTAATCCGCGAGCTTCGTGCGATGCAAAACGGACCCGTCACGGCGGACGAGCTCCAGCGCGCGAAGGCGTTGCTTTTGCGCAGGATTCCGCTCGGTGAGTCGAGCATCGACGAAATCGCACAGGGCCTGATCGGACGCGCTGCACTCGATCTTCCGCTCGACGAGCCAACGCGCGCGGCACGGCACTACCTCGAACTC